>JAOPZP010000467.1 GCA_025964055.1 Conexibacter sp. | reverse complement strand
AGCGCGACTTCAAGGCGGTCTCGGAGGCCATCGCCCGCGACTCCGGGGTCGCCGACATCAGCGGCTACACGGACTACGGCCGCGTGTGGAACGAGTTCCGCGACCTCGTCGAGGACGACCTGCACCCCCGCGCGACGGTCATCGTGCTCGGCGACGCGCGCACCAACGGCCGCGACCCGCGCGCCGACGTGTTCGCCAAGATCTCCGAGAAGGCCGGGCGCACCTTCTGGCTCAACCCCGAGCCGCGCTTGTACTGGAACTACGGCGACTCGGTCATCTCGGCCTACGAGCCGTTCTGCGACGCCTACGAGTGCTGGACCACCCAGCAGCTCGAGGACTTCGTGAAGGCGCTGACGCGGCCGATGCGGGGCTAGCCGGCGCGCTGGTTCGCGCGGCGCGGCGCTTGGGTACGGGAGCGTCATGACGCGCTCGTTCCCGGTCCAGCGACGTGTGCTCGCCGCCTGCGCGGCGACCGCGTTGATCGCCCCGGCGTCGGCCTCGGCCGTCCAGGGCTCGCGCTACCACGAGGGCGCCAGCGGCACGGCGGGCGTGGTGGCCAGCGAGTCGCCGGCGGCGGCGCGCGCCGGGCGGGATGCGCTGGCGCGCGGCGGCAACGCCATCGACGCCGCGGTCACGACGGTCCTGGCCCTCGGGGTCGCCCGGCCGCAGTCCTGCGGGATCGGCGGCGGCGGGTTCATGGTCTACCGCTCGCCCGACGGCAGGGTCCGGACGCTGGACTTCCGCGAGATCGCCGGGGCCGCGATGAAGGCCGACTCGCTCTCAGGCCCCGGGTTGCACAAGACGTTCACCGGGCACCTCACCGTCGGCGTGCCCGGGACGCTGGCCGGCATGGCCACGGCGTTGCAGCGGTTCGGGACGATCTCGCTGCCGGTCGCGCTGCAGCCGGCCGAGCGGCTGGCGCGCCTCGGCTTCCACGTGCCGACCTCGATGAGCGGCGCGATGGCGCGCCGTCAGAAGGACCTCGCGCTCTTCCCCGCCGCCGCGGCGCAGTACCTCAAGGACGGCGCGCCCTACGCGCCGGGCGACACGCTCAAGCAGCCCGAGCTCGCCGCCACGCTGCGGCGCCTCCAGCGCGAGGGCCCCGGCGCCCTGTACGGCGGCGTCCTGGCGCGGCGCATCGTGCGCGACATGCGCGCGCCGCGGCCCGACACGAAGGACCCGGGCTTGCTGACCGTCAAGGACTTCTCCTCCTACAAGGCGGTGTGGCGCGCACCGGTGCACACGACCTACCGCGGGCGCGACGTGTACGCCATGGGCCCGGCCAGCTCCGGCGGGCAGACGATGATCGAGATGTTGAACATCTTGGAGGGCCTGGACCTCAAGGGCATGGGCGAGACGTCCGCGCAGACCGTCACGGCGGTGGCCGAGGCCCAGAAGATCGCGTGGGCCGATCGCGGGTCCTACCTCGGCGACCCGGCGTTCGTGCAGGTCCCGCTGGCGCAGATGCTGTCCAAGGACTACGCCGCGCAGCGCCGCGCCGAGATCGACCTGAACCGCGCCGGGACGTTCGCGCCCGGGGTCTTCGCGGCCCAGCCGCTCGCCACCGCGCGCGCCGCGGGCAAGGACTTCAACCCGGCCGGCTCGACGACGCACGTCTCGGTGATCGACGCCAAGGGCGGCGCCGTGGCCGTGACGTGCACCATCGAGCAGGAGTTCGGGAGCGCCGTCGTGGCGCCGGGGACCGGGTTCCTCCTCAACAACGAGCTCACCGACTTCTCCGGCCCCGGCACGGCGAACGAGCCGGCGCCCGGCAAGCGCCCCCGCTCGTCGATCAACCCCACCATCATGGTCCAGGGTGGCAAGCCCGTCCTGGTCGCCGGCGCGGCCGGCGGCTCGACGATCATCATGGGGCCGACGCTCGCGATCCTCGACACGGTGGACTTCGGCATGACGCTGCCGCAGGCCGTCGACGCGCAGCGCTTCGACGACCAGGGGTCCAACAAGCTGATCATCGAGGACGCGCGCTACAGCCCCGACGTGCTCGCCCGCCTCAGGGACGTCGGCTACACCCTCGACGCGCGCGGCGAGTACGCGGTGACCCCGCGGATGCAGCTGGCGGGCATGGCCGTGACCGACCGGGTGTCGACCGCCGTCTCGGACTCCCGCTCGGATCGGGCCTCGCTGGCGGTGCCGGTGTCGGCGCCACCGCGCTAGGCTCAGTCCATCAACACAGGGGGGCTCGTGGAAACGGGCTGAGATAGCGCCTTCCGATCCCGGCGCTGACCCTTCGAACCTGTGGGGTAATGCCCGCGGAGGGAGCGATGGCGACGAGGCTCGAGGCTCCGACTGAGGGGCCTCGCGACGTTGAAGGCGATGTGCTGCTGGAGGGCGTGACCCGCCGGTTCGGCGACGTCGTGGCGCTCGACGGCGTGTCGCTGCGCGCGGCGCGCCACGAGGTCGTCGCCGTGGTCGGTCCCAGCGGCAGCGGGAAGTCGACGCTCCTGGAGCTCGTCTGCGGCCTGCAGGCGCCCGACGCCGGGCGCGTGGTCGCCGGCCGCGCCGTGCTGATGCCCCAGCGCGACCTGCTGCTGCCATGGCTGGACGCGCTCGACAACGCCGCGCTGCCGCTGCGCCTGGCACGAGAGGCGAAGGCGCCCGCCCGCGCACGCGCGCACGAGCTGCTGGCCCAGCTGGGCCTCGTGGGCTTCGAGCGGTCCCGGACCTGGGAGCTGTCGGGCGGGATGCGGCAGCGGGTCGCCGTGGCGCGCACGCTGCTGTCGGGCGCGCCGATCCTCTGCCTCGACGAGCCGTTCGGCGCCCTGGACGCGATCACGCGCGCCGACGCCCAGGGGTGGTTGGCCGGGGTCCTGGCCCGCGAGCCGCGGACCGTGCTGCTGGTCACCCACGACGTCGAGGAGGCCGTGCTGCTGGCCGACCGCGTGGTCGTGCTCTCGCCGCGTCCCGGCCGGGTCGTGGCCGACCTGCCGGTCGCGCTGCCGCGCCCGCGCAGCGCCACCGACCCGGCGGTGACCGCGCTCCGTGCGCGCGCCCTCGCCTCGCTGCGCAGCGCGATGGAGGGCGGCGCGTGATGCTGGCCGGGCTGCTCGTGCTCCTGCTGCTCGGCGGCTGGGAGGCCTACGCCCGCCTCGGCGGCATCGACGCGTTCATCCTGCCCGCCCCGACGCAGGTGGCCCAGGCGCTGTGGGACGATCGCGGCCTGTTGTGGGACAACCTGCTCGTCACCGGGCAGGAGATGGTGCTCGGCCTGGCGCTCGCGCTGGTGGCCGGCGCCCTGCTCGCGATCGCCCTGCACGCGTTCCGCCCCTTGCGCCGCGCGATCTACCCGCTGCTGGTCGGCACGCAGGCGATCCCGATCGTGACGATCGCCCCGTTGCTGGCGGCGTGGTTCGGGTACGGGCTGCTTCCCAAGCTCGTGATCGTCGCGCTCGTCTGCTTCTTCCCGATCGTCGTCACGACGCTCGACGGGCTGGCCTCGATCGACCCCGAGCAGCACAAGCTGCTGCGGACGCTGGGCGCCTCGCGCGCGCAGACGTTCCGCTGGGTCGAGGCGCCCGCCGCGCTCCCGGCCGCGCTGTCGGGCGCGAAGATCGCGGTGGCCGTGGGCGGGATCGCCGCAGTCTTCGCCGAGTACGCCGGCTCCGAGAACGGGCTCGGCCACCTGCTGCTGCAGTCCATCCCCCAGCTCGAGACCGCGCGCGCCTGGGCCGCGGTCGTGGTGCTCGCCGCCCTCGCCGTCTTCTGCTTCTCCCTGCTCGCCCTCGCCGAGCGCCATCTGGCGCCGTGGGCTCACCGACCAAAGGACCTCGACGCATGACCCTCCGCTCCGCCTGCGGCCGCCCCACGGCAGCCGCCGTCGCCGCCCTGCTCGCTGCGCTCGCGCTCTCGGCGTGCGGCGCCAAGAAGGACACGACGACGACCGCCGGTGCGGTCAAGCACGTCGACCTCGTCCTCGACTACCTCCCGAACGCCGACCACGCGCCGATCTACGCCGCGCAGGCGATGGGAGCGTTCAAGGCCGCGAACCTGGACGTCCGCCTCCGCACGCCGTCGGACCCGGCCTCACCGCTGAAGCTCGTCGCCGCCGGCAAGGCCGACCTCGCGATCTCCTACGAGCCCGAGGTGCTGCTGGCGCGCGACAAGGGGCTGCACGTGGCCTCGATCGGCGCGCTGGTGCAGAAGCCGCTGACGTCGATCATCTCGCTCGGCGGCAAGGTCAAGACCCCGGCGGACCTGAAGGGCAAGAAGGTCGGCACCGCCGGCATCCCCTACCAGTCGGCCTACCTGAAGACGATCGCCAAGGGCGCCGGCGTGGCGCCGGGCAGCGTCCACGAGATCAACGTGGGGTTCAACCTCATCCAGTCGATGTTGACCAAGAAGGTCGACGCGACGCTCGGCGCGTTCTGGAACGTCGAGGGCGTCCAGCTGCGTCGTGAGCACAAGAAGCCGACGATCATCCACGTCGAGGACGCCGGCGTGCCGACCTACCAGGAGCTCGTCTTCGTCGCCAACAACGACCGCCTCCAGGACAAGGGCGTCGGCGACGTCATGCGCCGCTTCCTGCAGGCGGTCGCCCGGGGCGCCAAGGCCGTCAAGGCCGACCCGAACGCCGGCGTCGACCCGCTCGTCAAGGCCAACCCCGACCTCGACCGTGCGCTCCAGCTCGACCAGGTCAAGGCGACGCTGCCGGCGTTCTTCCCCTCCGACTCCCGGTTCCCGTGGGGCTACCAGAACGCCGACGAGTGGAAGGCGTACGGGCAGTGGATGCTCGACAACGGGCTGGTCGGGGCGTTGCCGACGCCGACGTCGCTGACGAACGAGTTCTTGCCGGGGCGGGGGATCTAGCGTCGTTGGAGCGCAGCTCGGCGCGTTCGTCGTGCTGCGGCGCGTGATGCGTCGGCAATGACGACGGAGGTCGAGGGGGCGCGGGCGCCGTCGGTCTCCCGCCGGCGCCCGGGTCGGGGATCGTTCGGGCGTGAACGACGCCTGCGGGCGATCCGGGTCACCTTGACCGTCATATGGACGGTCTAAAGTGACCCGGACCACAAGAACACCAACAACGCCGAGACGAAACGCATCTAGACGTCGAAATACAACGCCCAGATGCGTGTCGCCCCACGAAGCACCATTCGGGCCCGAACGCCCCTCCCGGCGCCCGCGGAGGACCGAAGGCGCCCGCGCCCCCGTTCACGCACTCGTCATTGCCGACGAACCACGCGGCGCAGCACGGCGACGCGCCGCGCTGAGCACCGCACGCGCCCGCAGTACGACGCCCTAAGCCGCCGCCGCAAACCGCAGCGCCGCCCCGCCCCCACCCGTCGCCTTGCCTCCCAGCGCGTGCGCCCCCGCGAGCCCACCCCAGCCCTCGTACGGCGCGAAGAACGCCCGCACCTCGTCCTCCGTCGCGCGCGCGTGCGGATTCCCCCCGTCCATCAGCCGTCCCACCAGCTTGATGTAGGCCAAGTCGCCCGCCGGCAGCTGGTCGTGGCGGCCCTGGCCATGGAGGCCCAGCACCTCCAGCGTCCACGACCCGATCCCGGGGATCCGGCGCAGGCGGGCCCAGCCGCGCTCGTGGTCCTCGGCGCGCAGGTCCACCCGGCCGCACGCCACCTCGCGGGCCGCGCGGATCAGCGCCAGCGACCGGCCCGCCGACAGGTCGAAGGACTGCAACAACGCCGGCGCGACGCCCGCCAGCATCGCGGCCGACGGCAGGTCGTGCAGCACCGTCACGCCGTCCCAGCCCGGCGCGCTGCGCCCCAGCCGGTAGACGATCCGGCGCTCGATCGCGGCGGCGCGCTCGTACTCGATCAGCTGCTCGCAGACCGCCCAGGCCAGCGCCTCGAACGGCTCGGGCCGCCGGCTGACGCGCAGGTGCGGGCGATCGCGCACCGACCGGCCGATCAGCGGGTCGTCGCGGAAGCGCTCGTAGAACGGGCGCAGGTCGACGTCCACGCCGAGGGCGAAGCGCATGCGCGCCACGGCCTCCTCGGCGACGTCGGCGCGCTCGGCGCGCGCCCCGATCACCACGCGGTCGGCCGCGGGCTGCGCGGCGCGCACCGCCGCCGCCACCCCGTCGACGTGCAGCAGCCGCTCGATCACGCCGCCGCGCTTGCGGGTGACGCCGTCCATCCCGCCCGCGCTCGGCAGGCGGAAGGGCCAGACCGGCCGGATCTCGTGGCGCACCTCGATCATCGCGCGCGGCACGCTACGCCGCACGCCAGACGGCGGCGTGTCAGCGCGCATACCGGCCGCCGGGCTCAGTCGCGGTTGAGCAGATGGACGATCCATCTGCGCCTCGACGCATGGCCGGGCTCAGTCGCGGTTGAGCAGATGGACGATCCATCTGCGCCTCGACGCATGGCCGGGCTCAGTCGCGGTTGAGCAGATGGATGTCGACGAGGAACGACCGCGACGCGCGGACGTCCCCGAGCGCCTTGCGATCCCGCCGCCGGGCACGGACCGCCTTCTTGGACCGGTGGCGCCGCACGACGGCGACGGTCGCGGCGCCGGCCGCGAAGCCGGTCACGGCGACCGCGGCGGCCTGGCGCACCACGGGCGTGGC
>JAOPZP010000452.1 GCA_025964055.1 Conexibacter sp. | reverse complement strand
GGGCGCGCCGAGCGACGCGGCCAGCAAGGGTCTTGGTGGCGCCTTGGCCGGCGGTGGCCCGTCGTCCGTCGTGGGGGCGGCGTCCGACGCGGGCTCGGCGGTCACCAGGCCGGTGACCTCCGCCGCGGGAACGACGGCGCAGCAGGCCGCCGGCGGGGTGTCGTCGGGCGCGGCGAGCGCCGTGACCGGAGCGGTCCAGGGCGCGACGGGCGTGGTGGGTGCCGTGACCGGTGCGGTCGGTGCCGGCTCCCAGCCCTTGGTGCAGCCCGACGTCTCCCAGCTGACCCAGCCGGCGGCGGCAGCGCCCCCGGCGTCGGCGGGCGACGTCGTCAAGAACGCGACCGGCGCGGTCGGCGGGACCGTCGGCGGCCAGGCGGGCGGCGCGGTGAAGGACGCCGGTGGTGCCGCGGGTGGCGCGGTCGACCAGGTCACGGCAGGCGTCGGTGGCGTCGTCGGCGGCCTCCTCGGGGGCAAGTGACCGACGACCCGGCGGGGACCGACCCGGCCGGTCCCGGCGAGCTGCTCGCGTCGCTGACCGACACGGGGCTCTACTCGATCGGGGCGTACTTCGCCGATCGCCACCCGGAGCTGTGCGACGACGTGATCGCCGAGGCCCAGGCGATCGAGGACGACGGCCTCGCCGAGTGGGCGCTGCGGCAGGGCGCGACCCTCGACTCGGCCTTCCAGACGCTCGTGACCGGCCTCGCGGTCCGGTACTACAAGGCCGTGGCGGGCTCGGCCGAGTAGACTTCGCTCGTACCTCGGGGCGTGGCGCAGCCTGGTAGCGCGCGCCGTTCGGGTCGGCGAGGTCCCCGGTTCGAATCCGGGCGCCCCGATGCCGCAGCACCCAGAAGACCCGAACCGCACGAAGGCCCGCGAGAGCGGGCCTTCGGTCGTTGTCGGGGCACTCGGTCGCAGCTGCGCCCGTCGCGGGCCGTTCGGTCCCGCTCAGCCGCGGTGGTGCCACGGCGCGGTGCCCAGCGCGGTGGCGAGCGCGGCGGCGCCGTCGGTGAGGATCGGCGCGCCGTGGGTGCTGAGGATGCGCTGCGCTGGGAGGCCGCGCAGGGGTGCGAGGGTCGGGACGAAGCGGTCGCGGTAGAAGGCGGTGCGCCGGTCGTCGACCGGCTCCTGCGCCCAGAGGCGCAGCTCGCCATCGGGCGTCGTGACGATCGCGTCGCCGAAGGCGATCGCCTGGTGAGACGGGATCCACAGCGGGCGCTCGGTGCGCTGCGGGCGGCCGATGGCGAAGGCCTGCACGCCGGCGGGCCCCGGCTCGGTGTCCGGGCCCATCGGCGTGAAGCGCCCGGCGTCGTCGAGCTTGTCGGTGGTCTTGGGCGGTCCCCAGATGCGGCCGTCGTAGCGCTCGGCGAGAACCTCCGCGGAGCGCACGTGGTACGGGATCGTGATGAGCACGTGGACCGCGCGGGCGCCGGCGGCGAGGCCATCGAGACGTTCCTGCACGGCGTCGCGGCGATGGTCGTCGGGCAGGAGCGGGTCGAGCAGGAGCAGCGCGTCGCCGGCGGTCAGCGCGAAGCTCGCGACCTCGGCGCCGAACCCGCTCGGGTGCCAGTCGGGATGGCGAGCGGTCCAGCGCCAGAGGCCGGCGGCGATCTCCTCCACGCCGCTCATGCCTGCGCGATCCGGACCGCGCCGCCGGTGACCTGGACGGCAGCCTGGCCGGGGTCGAGGTCGACGAGGAGGCGGCTGGGACGGCCCATGTCGTCGCCCTGGTGGACGGTGATCCGCACCGGCGGCTGCACCGCCCCGAGCTCGCGCAGGTAGGCCCCGAACGCGGCGGCCGCCGCCCCGGTGGCGGGGTCCTCGACGACGCCGCCGACCGGGAACGGGTTGCGGGCGTGGAAGGTGGTGGCGTCCTCGCGCCAGACGAGGTCGACCGTCGTGAGGTCGCGCGCCGACATGTAGGTCTCGAGCGCAGCGAAGTCATAGTCCAACTCCGCAAGCCGCTCGCGGGTGGCCGCGGCGAGCACGAGGTGCCGGGCGCCCGCGTAGGCGATGCGCGGTGGCAGCGCGGGGTCGAGGTCGTCGCGGGTCCAGCGCAGGGCGGCCAGCGCGACGTCGACGTCGGCGTCGTCGATCGCGAGGACGTCCGGGTGCACGGAGGTCAGCGTGGCGGTCGTCGCGCCGCTCGCGTCGGTGGCGGTGCGCACGGCCACCGGGCCGGCCTGCGTGCGCAGCACCACGTCGCCGGCGCCGTCGCGCTGGGCCAGCGCGACCGCCGTGGCAATCGTCGCGTGGCCGCAGAACGGCACTTCGGCCGCCGGGCTGAAGTAGCGCACGTCGTAGGCGCCGCCGGTCCCACCGGTGAGGAACGCGGTCTCGGAGTAGCCGACGCCGGCCGCGATCGCCTGCATGGCCGCCGCGTCGAGCATCGACGCGTCGAGCACGACCCCGGCGGGGTTGCCGCCCTCCGGGACGTCGGTGAACGCGGCGAGGCGCAGGATCTCGGGCTCCGGGCTCATGGTCGGGAAACCTACGGTCAGCGTCCCCGGCGCGCCAGCGCGGCGCCGCCGAGGCACAGCGCCCCGCCGGCCAGCGCCAGGACCGGCGGCGTCTCGCCGAAGTAGGCCCAGCCCATCAGCGTCGCCAGCGGCGGTACCAGGTAGGTCGTCGCACCCATCCGCCCGGCGGTCGTGTGCGTCAACGCGTAGGCCCAGAGCGTGAACGCGATGGCGGTCGGGAACAGGCCGAGGTAGATCGTCCAGCCGATCGCCTCGCCGCCGGCGTCGCCGATCTCGCCCGCGAGCTGGGGGCCGAACGGCAGGCAGCACACCGCGCCGATGACGCACGCCAGCCAGGTGATGGCCAGCGGCGAGCTGCGGCTCAGCAGCGGCTTCTGCGCCACCACGCCGCCCGCGTAGGTGATCGCCGCGACGAGGCAGAGCGCCGCGCCGCCGCTGGCCGCCAGGCCGCCGTCGGACGTCGCGATGCCGATCAGCACCGCGCCCGCGAACGCGACGGCGCAGCCGGCCAGCAGCGTGCGCGGGAAGCCCTCCTTGAGGAGCACGCCGGCCAGCACGGCGATGAGCACGGGGCCGACGTTGACGAGCATCGCGGCCGTGCCCGCGTCGACGTGGCGCTCAGCCTCGTTGAGCGCCACGTTGTAGATCCCGAACCAGAGGACGCCGCAGAGGATCAGGCGCGGGGCGTCCGCGCGCGGCGGGAGCGGCTCGCGGCGGATCAGGACCAGCGCGCCGAGCGCGGCGCTGCCCATGAGCAGGCGCGCGAGCGACAGCGCGCCGGCCGAGAAGTCCTGGCCCGCGGCGCGGATCCCGACGAAGGCCGAGGCCCAGAGCGCGACGGTCGTCAGGGCGGCCGCGAGGACGAGCAGCGCGGAGGCCGGGGGCGCCTTCGCGGGCGCGGAGGTCATGGCAGGGGTCATGTGATCGAGGGGACGCTAGAGGCGGGACGGTTCGGCAACGGGCGAAGCGTGGGGTCTGGAGTCAACGGAGCGAGCGTACGTTTCGTGAGGTCACGAGACGCGCACGGCGTGTGCCGACTTCACGGAGGAGATGTGCCGAGACTGCGCGATCGCGCGCCGCCGCCCGCGCCGTCCCCTACCGTCGAGGGACACATGAGCACCGCCATCGACACCCGCGCCGAACAGCACCTCCACGCCCTGGCCGGACCGGACGCCCAGTTCCGCGAGCACCAGCTCGACGCGATCCGCGACCTCGTCGACGATCGCGCGCGCGTCCTGTGCGTGCAGCGCACCGGCTGGGGCAAGTCCGCGGTGTACTTCGTGGCGACGGCCCTGCTGCGCGAGGCCGGTGCGGGCCCGACGCTGATCGTCTCCCCGCTGCTGGCGCTGATGCGCAACCAGATCGACGCGGCCCGCAAGCTCGGCCTGCGGGCCCACACCATCAACTCCACCAACCGCGATGCCTGGAGCGAGGTGTCGAGCCTGCTGGAGAGCGACTCGGTGGACCTGCTGCTGATCAGCCCCGAGCGGCTCAACAACCCGCAGTTCCGCGAGCAGATGCTGCCGATGTTCGCCGAGCGCGTCGGGCTGCTGGTGGTGGACGAGGCGCACTGCATCAGCGACTGGGGCCACGACTTCCGGCCGGACTACCGCCGCATCGGCGACATGCTCGAGCGGCTCCCCGACGGCGTGGGCGTGCTGTGCACGACGGCGACCGCGAACGACCGCGTGGTGGCCGACGTCTCCGAGCAGCTGCAGGAGGGCCGCGAGCCGGCGGAGCTGCGGACCTACCGCGGCGCGCTCGGCCGGTCCAGCCTGCGCTTCGAGGTCGTGGACCTTCCGTCCCAGGCCGACCGCCTCGCGTGGCTGGCCCAGCGCCTGCCCGAGCTGCCCGGCTCCGGCATCGTCTACACGCTCACCAAGCGCGACGCCGACCTCGTCGCCACGTGGCTGACCGGGCAGGGCATCGCGGCCGAGGCCTACAGCGGCGAGGTGGAGACCGAGCGGCGCGTGGACGTGGAGGACCGGCTGCTGCGCAACGAGCTGAAGGCCGTGGTCGCGACGAGCGCCCTGGGCATGGGCTACGACAAGCCGGACCTCGGGTTCGTGGTGCACTACCAGGCGCCGGGCTCGGTCATCTCCTACTACCAGCAGGTCGGCCGCGCCGGCCGCGGCATCGATCGCGCCGAGGTCGTGCTGCTGCGCGGCGCCGAGGACCGGCGCATCCAGGACTTCGTCATCGAGCAGGCGTTCCCGCGCCGCGAGGTCGTCGATCGCGTGCTGGAGCACCTCGAGGCCGTCGGCCACGACGGCGCGATGACGCAGGAGCTGATGGCGCAGGTCAACCTCGGCCGTTCGCGGATCGAGGGGCTGATGAAGGTGCTCGACGTCGAAGGCGCGGTGGACCGCAACGGCTCGCGCTGGATCGCCCAGGCGGGGACGTCGTGGACCTACGACGGCGAGCGCTACGCCCGGATCACCGAGCTGCGCCGTCGCGAGCAGGCCGCGATGGCCGCGTTCGGGACCGACGGGCGCTGCCTGATGCGGGCGCTGCAGGAGGAGCTCGACGACCCGGATCCCCAGGACTGCGGCCGCTGCTCGGTGTGCGTGGGGCCGCGGTTCGACGGCCCGCTGGACGCGCTGCTGGTGCGCGACGCGGCGTTGCATCTGCGCTCGCGGCCGATGGTGCTCGAGGTCAAGAAGATGGCCCCGGATTCCGAGGGCCGCATGAAGAAGATCCCTGAGCATGTGCGGGCTGAAGAGGGTCGTGCGCTGGCGCGCCTGGGCGACGGCGGCTGGGATCCGCTCGTGCAGGCGGGGCGCGCGGCCGGGCGCTTCGACGACGAGCTGGTCGCCGCGGCCGCCGAGGCGGTGCGCAGCTGGAACGTCGGGCTCGGCTGGGTGACGGCGATGCCGTCGCTGCGCAGCGGCGCGCTGGTGCCGGACTTCGCGGAGCGCCTCGCGGCGGCGCTGGGCCTGCCGTTCGCGCCGGTGCTGCAGCGGGTGACCGACGGGCCGCCGCAGCGCGAGATGGCCAACGCGGTGCAGCAGGTGGCCAACGTCCGCGGCTCGTTTGCGGTGGCCGGCGTGGTGCCGTCCGAGCCGGTCCTGCTGGTCGACGACATCCGCTTCAGCGGATGGACGCTCGCGATGGTCGCCGGGCAGCTGCGCCAGAAGGGGTCGGGACCGGTGTTCCCGTTGGCGCTGGCGACGGCGTTCTAGGAGCTGCGGGCGCAGCGGCCGCGGTCGCCGCACGCGGTGCCGTTCCGGCGGGCCGCAGCCGAGGGTGTGTTGTTGCAGGGGCGTGGGCCGTGCCGCGGCGGCTCGCGGTTTGGCTACCGGCGTTGCTCCGGGCTGAGGTGCGCGACGAGCGGCGTCAGGCGGTCGTCGTGCTGGGCCAGGAGCATGGAGCCGATCGCGGCGACGGGCTCCAGGCCGCGGAGGGCGCCCGAGGTCAGGACGGCGTCGGCGCCGACGAGCTGGTCGAGCGTCAGC
>JAOPZP010000450.1 GCA_025964055.1 Conexibacter sp. | reverse complement strand
CGGCGGCAGGCCGGAGGCGTCGCGGCCACCGGTGAGCGAGGCACCCTCGGGGTCCATGAACGGCGGCCAGTCCTCGGTGAGCAGCATCATGTAGGCCAACGCCCGCACGTCGTAGGAGAGGCCCAGGGCGATCATGTCCTGCAGCCCCTTCGGCTGCTTGCCGAGGATCACGATCGCGAACCACGCGATGAACGAGCCGACGTACCAGACGATCCGCATCGCGTAGGCGATGAGCGCCACCGGGATCACCAGCAGGATCCGCAGCAGCACCTTGAGGCGGTCGTACTCCGGCTTGGGCGGCGGGATCCGGAGGCGGACGGGGTAGTCGCCGAGGTCGGCGCTGAACGGCGGGTAGCGGTCGGTGAGCAGCGCGGCGTAGCCGTAGACCGCGGTCGTGTAGCGCAGCAGCCCGGCGAGGAAGTCGTAGAGCCCCTGCGGGTATCGGCCGGTGAGCAGCAGCGCGAACCACGCCGCCACGACCGCGAAGGCGCCCGCGATCCCCCAGAAGAACAGGACGATCACGTGGGGGATGATCAGGATGTAGCGGAAGAACGTGGACAGGCGGCTGCGCCGCTCGACGTACTCGGCCTCGAAGATCGGCTGGTCGGTCACGAGCCAACCGTAACCCCGCGCGCGGCCGTGCGCCAGGCGGCTACCCGCCCTGGGCGAGTGCGACGAACACGTCGAGCGCCGCGGGGTTGGCCAGCGAGTCGCGCGAGGCGGCCTGGTCGGCGGGCTGGCCCATGAGGATGCGCTTGACCGGGACCTCGAGCACCTTGCCGCTGAGCGTGCGCGGCACCTCGGCGATCTCGAGGATCTCGTTGGGCACATGGCGCGGGGAGCACTCCTCCCGGATGCGCTTGCGGATCCGCGCGACGAGCTCGTCGGTCAGCTCCTCGCCGTCGCGCAGGACGACGAACAGCGGCATCCAGCCTTCGGTACCGGCCTTCGGGACGTCGACCACCAGCGCGTCGACCACCGCGTCGTCGGCCAGCACGGCGCGGTAGATCTCGCTGGTGCCCATGCGGATCCCGCCGCGGTTGATGGTGGAGTCGCTGCGGCCGTAGATGATGGCCGTGCCCCGCTCGGTGATCTCGATCCAGTCGCCGTGGCGCCAGACGCCCGGGTAGGTGTCGAAGTAGGACTCGTGCAGGCGCGAGCCGTCCTCGTCGCCCCACAGGAAGATCGGCATCGACGGCATCGGCTCGGTGATCACGAGCTCGCCGACCGCGCCGACGTGCGCCACGCCCTCGGCGTCCCAGGACTCGAGCTTGGCGCCCAGCGCGCGCGCCTGCAGCTCGCCCACGTACACCGGCAGGGTGGGCACGCCGCCGACGAAGGCCGAGACGACGTCGGTGCCGCCGCTGGTCGAGAACAGCCACGTGTCGGCGCCGATGTGCTCGTAGACCCACTCGAAGCCCTCCGGCGACAGCGGCGAGCCGGTCGAGCCGACCGCCTCCAGCGCGCTCAGGTCGCGCCCGGCCGCGGGCTCGACGTCCTCCTTCATGCACGTGGCCAGGAAGCTGGCGCTCGTGCCGAAGACCGTCGTGTGGCTGTCGGCGGCGAGGTTCCACAGCGCGTCGAGCGACGGCGTGGCGGGGTTGCCGTCGTAGAGCACGATCGACGCCGGCGTCAGCAGCACGCCGGCCAGGAAGTTCCACATCATCCAGCCGGTGGTGGTGAACCAGAAGACGCGGTCGCCGGCCTGCGCGTCGAGGTGCAGGTGCATCGACTTCAGATGCTCCAGCAGCACGCCGCCCTGGCCATGGACGATCGGCTTGGGCAGCCCCGTCGTGCCCGAGCTGTAGAGCACCCACAGCGGATGGTCGAACGGCAGCTGCGCGAAGACCAGCGGCTCCTGCTGCTTGATCAGCGCGCGCCACGGCGTCGCGCCCTCGAGGTCGCCGGACCCGAGGTAGTCCAGCAGCACGACGTGCTCCAATGAGGGGATCTCCGCGCGCAGCTCGGCGACGACCTCGCGCCGGTCGAAGTCCTTGCCGCCGTAGCGGTAGCCGTCGACGGCGAGCAGGACCTTGGGCTCGATCTGCGAGAAGCGGTCGACCACCGAGCGCGTGCCGAAGTCCGGCGAGCAGGACGACCACGTCGCGCCCAGCGACGCGCACGCCAGGAAGGCGGCCATCGCCTCGGGGATGTTCGGCATGTAGGCCACGACGCGATCGCCGGGAGCGACGCCCCACAGCCGCAGGCCGGTCGCGATGCGCGCGGTGAGGTCGCGCAGCTCGCCCCAGGTCATGAAGTCCAGCTCGCGGATCTCCGACGCGTGCTGCAGGGCGAGGTCGGCGTCCAGCTTGCCGCGGAACACGTGCTCGGCGTAGCTCAGCGTCGCGCCGGGGAACCACTCCGCGCCGGGCATCGTGCGCGCGCCGAGCACGGCCTGGGCCGGCGTCGAGGACTCGACCTCGAAGAACTCCCAGATCGCCGACCAGAAGCCGTCGAGGTCGTCGACCGACCACTGCCAGAGCGCGTCGTAGGAGCCGGTCACGTCGACGCCGCGCTCGG
>JAOPZP010000446.1 GCA_025964055.1 Conexibacter sp. | reverse complement strand
GACGTCGCGCCCCTGGCGAAGTCGGTCTTCAGCGCCGTCCGCGCCGACGGCTTCGACCTCGCCGGACGCGACCAGGTCCTGATCTGCGGCATCGAGGCCCATGTCTGCGTCGCGCAGACCGCGCTGGACCTGCTCGACCAGGGCGTCGCCGTCCAGGTCGTCGCCGACGCGGTCGGCGCGCGTCACGCCACCGACCGCGAGGTCGGGCTGCACCGCCTCGATCGCGCCGGCGCCACGCTGACCACCGTCGAGGCCGCGCTGCTGGAGCTGTGCGAGCGCGCCGGCACCCCCGAGTTCAAAGCCGTCCAGAAGGTGATCCTGTGAGCAAGTCATCGGCCTACGTCCTCCTGGAGGACGGGACCGTCTTCGAGGGTGATGCGTGCGGGGCCGCCGGCCACGCCGTCGGCGAGGTGGTCTTCACCACCGGCATGTCGGGCTACCAGGAGTCGTTCACCGACCCCAGCTTCGCCGGCCAGCTCATCACCTTCACCTACCCGCACATCGGCAACTACGGCGTCTCGCAGGCCGCGATGGAGTCCGACGGCGTCTGGGCGCGCGCGGCGATCATGCGCGAGGCCGTCAACCGCGAGGACGCCCCCGCCGCCGAGCGCGGCTGGCTGGACTGGCTGATCGACTGCGGCATCCCGGCGATCAGCGGCGTCGACACGCGCGCGCTGGTCCGCCACATCCGCGACGCGGGCGCGATGCGCGGCGGCGTCTTCCCGGGCGCCATGGCGGTCGCCGAGGCCCGTGACCTGATCGCGGCGGAGCCGCCGATGGCCGGCCAGGATCTCGCGCGGCTCGTCACGCCGAAGCAGGCCCACACCGTCGGCGCGGCGCACGGCGCGACGAAGATCCACGCGATCGACACCGGCATCAAGGCCTCGATCGTCCGCCACCTCGTCGCGCGCGGCGCGCAGGTCACGCTGCACCCGTGCACGGTCAGCAGCGAGGAGCTGCTGGCCACCGACGCCGACGCGTTCTTCCTGGCCAACGGCCCCGGCGACCCCGCGGCGCTCGGCTACGTCGTCGACACGGTGCGCGACCTGATCGGCAAGCGCCCGGCCTGGGGCATCTGCCTCGGCCACCAGCTGCTCTGCCAGGCCATCGGCCTCGACACCTACAAGCTGCCCTTCGGCCACCGCGGCGGCAACCACCCCGTCAAGGACCTGCGGACGGGCAAGATCGAGATCACCTCGCAGAACCACGGCTTCGCGGTCAAGGCGCCGGACGGGACCGGCCGCGTCGAGGCCGACGAGCCGGTGCGCTGGAGCACCGACTTCGGGGAGGCGGCCCTCACGCACGTCAACCTCTACGACCGCACGGTCGAGGGCCTGCAGCTGCTGGAGGTCAACAGCGCGACGGTCCAGTACCACCCCGAGGCGGGCCCCGGCCCCAACGACGCGCTCTACCAGTTCGACCGGTTCCTCGACGCCGTCCGGAGCGCCTGACTTGCCTCGTCGTAACGACATCCACAAGATCCTCATCCTCGGCTCCGGGCCGATCGTCATCGGCCAGGCGGCCGAGTTCGACTACTCCGGCGTGCAGGCCTGCAAGGTCCTGCGCGAGGAGGGCTACGAGATCGTCCTGGTCAACTCGAACCCGGCGACGATCATGACCGACCCCGAGTTCGCCGACGCGACCTACGTCGAGCCGCTCCTCCCCGGCCCCGTCCGGCAGGTCATCGAGAAGGAGCGCCCCGACGCGTTGCTGCCGACCCTCGGCGGTCAGACGGCGCTCAACCTCGCCAAGGCGCTGCACGAGGACGGCACGCTGGCCGAGTTCGGCGTGGAGCTGATCGGCGCCAATTACGACGCCATCAACACCGCCGAGGATCGCGAGCTGTTCCAGAACGCGATGGCGGCGGCCGGGCTGAAGATGCCCGCCAACGCGATCGCGACGACCGCCGCGGAGGCCGAGGCCGCCCGCGAGCGGATCGGCCTGCCGGCGATCGTCCGCCCGGCGTTCACGCTCGGCGGACGCGGCGGCGGCATCGCCCGCACCGAGGAGGAGTACCGGACGATCGTCGCGCGCGGCCTGGCCGCGTCGCCGATCACCCAGGTGCTCATCGACCAGTCGGTGATCGGCTGGGGCGAGTTCGAGCTCGAGGTGATGCGCGACCACAACGACAACGTCGTGATCGTGTGCTCGATCGAGAACCTCGACCCGATGGGCGTGCACACCGGCGACAGCGTCACGGTCGCCCCGCAGCAGACGCTCACCGACCGCCTCTACCAGCAGCTGCGCGACCAGGCGATCGCCTGCATCCGCGCCGTCGGCGTCGAGACCGGCGGCTCCAACGTGCAGTTCGCGGTCAACCCGGCGACCGAGGAGATCCTCGTCATCGAGATGAACCCGCGCGTGTCGCGCTCGTCCGCGCTGGCCTCCAAGGCCACCGGGTTCCCGATCGCCAAGATCGCTGCGCGCCTGGCCGTCGGCTACTCGCTGGAGGAGATCCCCAACGACATCACGCAGGTGACGCCGGCGAGCTTCGAGCCGACGATCGACTACGTCGTCGTGAAGTGGCCGCGGTTCGCCTTCGAGAAGTTCCACGGCGCCAACGCCGAGCTGTCGACGCACATGAAGTCCGTCGGCGAGGCGATGGCCATCGGCCGCACGTTCGGCCAGGCGTTCCTGAAGGCCATGCGCTCGCGCGAGCTCGACGCGCCGCCGCAGCTCGAGGAGCTCGACGCCGCCACGCTGCTGACGATGCTCGACCGGCCGACCTCGGACCGCTACGACATCCTGCTGGAGGCCTACCGCAAGGGCGTCACGCGCGACCAGATCCACGACAAGACGTTCATCGACCCGTGGTTCCTGCGCGAGCTCGAGGCGCTGGCCCACGACCCGGGCAAGCCCTTCCAGGGCGAGCGCTCCTACAAGGCCGTCGACACCTGCGCCGCCGAGTTCGCCGCCGAGACGCCGTACTTCTACTCGGGCTGGGAGCGCCAGGCGCGCCACGAGGTGCATCGGTCCGACAAGCCGTCGGTCGTGATCCTCGGCGGCGGCCCCAATCGCATCGGCCAGGGCATCGAGTTCGACTACTGCTGCGTGCATGCCGCGATGACCGTCCGCGAGAGCGGGCGCGACGCGGTGATGATCAACTGCAACCCCGAGACCGTCTCCACCGACTACGACACGTCGGACCGGCTGTACTTCGAGCCGCTGACGCTCGAGGACGTCCTCGGCGTCATCGAGATCGAGCAGCCCGAGGGCGTCATCGTCCAGTTCGGCGGCCAGACGCCGCTCAAGCTCGCCGACGGCCTCCAGGCGGCCGGGGTCAAGATCCTCGGCACGAGCGTCGACTCGATCGACCTCGCCGAGGAGCGCGGGCGCTTCGGCGACCTGCTGGAGCGCCTCGGCTACCAGGCGCCGCCGTACGCCACCGCCTCGACGATCGACGGCGCGCTGGCCGCCGGGGAGCAGGTCGGCTACCCGCTGCTGGTGCGCCCGAGCTACGTGCTCGGGGGCCGCGCCATGGAGATCGTCTACTCCGGCGAGGGCCTGGCCGACTACCTGACGCGCCACGCTCGGGACGGTCGCGACATCTACCTCGACCGCTTCCTGGAGGACGCGATCGAGGTCGACGTCGACGCGCTCTGCGACGGCGACGAGGTCTGGGTCGGCGGCATCATGCAGCACGTCGAGGAGGCCGGGATCCACTCCGGCGACAGCGCCTGCGTGCTGCCGCCGCACTCGCTGGGCCCCGACATGCTCGACCAGATCCGCGTGACCACGCGCGGCATCGCGCTCGGGCTCGGCGTGGTCGGCCTGATGAACGTCCAGTACGCCGTCCACAGCGGCAAGCTCTACGTGATCGAGGCCAACCCGCGCGCGTCGCGGACCGTGCCGTTCGTCTCCAAGGCGATCGGCGTGCCGCTGGCCAAGATGGCCTGCCGGATCATGCTCGGCGAGAAGATCGCCGACCTCGGGTTGCCGGCCGAGGACGCGCCGCTGGATCACGTCAGCGTCAAGGAGGCCGTGCTGCCGTTCGACCGCTTCGAGGGCTCCGACGCGGTGCTCGGCCCGGAGATGCGCTCCACCGGCGAGGTCATGGGCGTGGCCCGCGACTTCCCCAGCGCGTTCGCCAAGGCCCAGGCGGCCGCGGGGGCCGCGTTGCCCGACAGCGGCACGGCGTTCATCACCGTGACCGACAGCGACAAGCCCGCGGCGGTCGCCGTCGCGCAACTGCTGCACGACCTCGGGTTCACGATCGTCGCCACGCGCGGCACCGCCGAGGCGATCCAGCGCTGGGGCGTGCCGGCCACCGTCGTCAACAAGATCGCCGACGGCTCGCCGCACGTGGTCGACCTCATCGAGAGCGGCGAGGTCGACCTCGTGGTCAACACGCCGACCGGCTCCGGCGCCCGCACCGACGGCTGGGAGATCCGGCGCGCGGCCGTCGCGCGCGGCATCCCGGCACTGACCACGCTGAGTGCCGGCCTGAGCGCCGCGCGGGCGATCGCCGCGGCGCGCCAGGGCGACGTCGGCGTCGTCTCGCTGCAGGAGCTGCACGCCGCACGAGCCGGCTCGCCGGTGCCGGTCCCGGCGGCGACGAGCGGCGCCGGGCCCGGAGCCGGCTCCTGATCTGGCGGCTGCTGTTTGACCGCGTGCTGCGGCGCGTCGACGCCGAGACCGCCCACGGCTGGGGCGCGGCGGCGCTGCGGGTCGGCCTCGGAGCGCCGCTGGTGCGCCGGGCG
>JAOPZP010000426.1 GCA_025964055.1 Conexibacter sp. | reverse complement strand
CGGCGCGAGCAGGACCCCGATGCAGAGCGTCACCGCGGAGCGCGAAACGCGAGCACGGATCCGCCGGTCGTGCGGAGGCGAAGCGGGGATCATCAGCTCAGCCCGCGCAACAGCCCCGAGGCGTAGTAGTCCTGTGCGTCGCGCACACCGGGAACGGCGAAGAAGTAGCCGCCGCCGATGGGGGTGATGAAGCGAGTGAGCATCTCCTTCTCGAGACGGGTCTGCATCGCGATGTAGGTGTTCAGCTGTTGCTGGAAGCAGCAGAACGTGTGCCCCATGTTGGGGTTCCCACCCGCGTCGGGGCTCTGGTCGTACTGGAAGCTGCGGCGCAGGATGGTGCTGGTGGCCGCCGTCTGCGGGGTCTGGGGGTTGGCCAGCCGGATGTGGCAGTTCAGCGGGGTGAGCCGACCCTGCGGGTCGTTGGTGTAGATCGGGTCGAGTTCGTCCGAGGCGTTCGGGTCGGTCGCGTACAGCGGCGCGCCGCTGATCTTGCGCCGGCCGAAGATCCGCTCCTGCTGCTCGACGGGGACCGCGTCCCACGTGTCCAAGTGCATCTGGATGATGCGCAGCGCCTGGTATGTCCCGCCCGCGGTCCAGGCCGGTTCGGGCCGGCCGGGCTGGACCCACACCACCTGGTTCATCTGGGAGGCGTTGGTGGTGTCGGGGTTGGAGACGCCGTCCTTGAATCCCATCCAGTCGCGCGGAACGCCCACGGGTCGCGGCGGGAACCGGAACGCGTCCGTGCGCCAGCGCAGACGCATGCCGCTGCTGGTCTGCCGCACGATGTCGAGCATGGCGTTTCCGACGGTGTCCCGGTGGTTGGCGCACACCTGCACCAGCAGGTCTCCGTGGGTGATCTTCGGATCGAGGTCGTCGTGGGAGAACGCCCGCATCGTCTTGAGCTGTGCCGGCTTGCGCGGCGCCAGCCCGTAGCGACCGTCGAACAGCGACGCGCCCACGGCCACCGTGACCGTCAGATCGTCGGGCGGCGCCGTGGGGCCAAGCAGGTGGCGCTGCTCCGGCGGCTTGCCCGGACCGGGCGGGGGAGGAGTGCCGCCCTTGGTCAAGAACGCCGCACGCTCGGTGAGCGTGCGGAACAGGTCGGTCAGCTCCCGACGGTTTCCTGCGGTCACGTCGAAGGAGAGGAAGGCGGCCGCCGTCTGCGGAGGCGTGGCGATACCCGCCTGATGTTGGCCGTAGAACGGGATGCTGTGTCTGCTGTCCTCGGTGGCGAGCTTGTTGTAGCCGTCCTGGTAGGCGGTCGCCTGGGCGTGCGCCGCGCCTGCCGGCACCAAGTTCGCGGCGGCCGCTGCTGCGGCACCACCGAGCATGCCCCGGAGCAACGAGCGCCGCGGGAACGGACACCCGCCGCCGTCGCCCTCTGGCCGGTCCCCGGACATATGCGGTTGCTGAGGCGTCATGCGGGCATCCCTGATCGGACTCTGACCGGGGGCGGCGACCGATGCGACAGGTGGCCGCGATCACGCGATCGTCTTGACCCAGCATCCGAATGCCCCACGCCCCCGCGCGCATGCCGGGCCGTAAAGTGGGGCAGACACATGCGCATGCGTCTCCTTCGCTCAGCCTCCTTGATCACCGCGCTGCCGCTCGCCCTTGTGGCCGCCGGCGGCCCGCTGGCGTCGGCCGCCGACGAGTCCGCGAAGTCGCCGAGGCAGATCCTCGCCGACCTGTCGCGCGATCTCGGCAAGGTCCGCAACTACCACTTCAGCGGCAGCCAGACCGATCCCGACGGGCGCTCGAGCCTCGCCGGCGACGCCACGGCGTCGGGCCGGGCGAACCTCGTGATCCGCAAGGGCGCGTCGGCCGTCCGCCTGATCGCGGTGCCGGCGGGCGTCTACGTCAAGGGCAATGCGGCCTATTGGAAGTCGGTCGGCGGCAGCAACGGCGCGAGCATCGCCAAGCAGCTCGCCGACCGCTGGGTCAAGGCGCCGGGCAGCCAGGACAAGAGCCTGGTCGCGATGTTCCAGGACCTCACGCCCAAGCACCTCGCCTCGTGCACGGCGGTCGGCACGGGCACGCTGGCCAAGGGCGGCACGGCGACCATCGCCGGCCGCAAGGCCGTCGTCATCGTCGACCGCGGCGACAAGCCCGGCACGACGCCCGGCCGGCTCTACGTGACCGCGTCGGGTCCCGTGCTGCCACTGCGCGTCACGCAGACGGGCCGGCGCAGGGCCGGCGGCCGCCTCGACCCGCGCTGCCAGGAGAAGGACGACAAGTCGACCGCGTCGGACCTGACGTTCAGCCGCTTCGACGCGCCGCTGAAGATCGCCGCGCCGCACGGCGCCATCACGCTGCCCAGCGGCGGCGGCGGGACCGGCACGCCGGCGTAGGTCCTCAGGCCGCGACGAGCGCCCGGTCGGCCCGTGGCAGCCCGCGCGCCACGAGCACCGCGCTCGCCAGGCAGCCGGCGGCAACGACCAGGAAGACCGCGACGAAGGCGAACTCCGGCGGCACCCGGTCGGCGGCCAGCACGCTCACCACCATCGCGCTGGCCAGCGCGCCGCCGATCCAGCGCGCGACCGAGTTGATGCTGTTGGCCACCGCCGTGTGGTCGGGGTCGATCTCCTCGGCCAGCAGCGCCGGGATGGCGGCGTAGGCGATGCTCACCGAGCACAGCACGAGCATCGCCCAGACGATGACGGGCCCGCGGTGCTGGTGGACCAGCGCGAGGCCGACGAAGCCGACCGCCGCCATGGTGCTGCTGCTCAGCAGCGCCCGCCGGCCGCCGACGCGGTGCACCAGCTCGCCGCCCAGCGGCGCCGCGACGGCCGAGCACAGCGTGGCGGGCAGCAGGTACACGAGTGCGGTGCTCAGCACCGAGGTGCCGAAGCCGTAGCCGCCCGGGATGTGGGGGACCTGCACCAGCCGGGTCACGCCGAGGACGCAGCCGAAGTTCGCCAGGCCGACGAACAGCCCGGCGAGGTTGGTCACCAGCACGCCGCGCCGCGCGAGCATCACGGGGTCGACGAGCGGCTCCGGGACGCGCCGTTCCCACGCCAGCCAGCCGGCGAGCACGCCGAGGCCGGCCACCACGCAGCCGATCGTCGCCGGGCTGCCCGCGCCCCAGCGCGACGCCTCCGACAGGCCGAGCAGCAGTGCCATCAGCCCGGCGGCGAGGATCAGCGCGCCCACGACGTCGAGCCGGCCGGCGAGGTGCCGCGGGCGCGCCGGGACGGTCCACGCCAGCGCGCCGAGCGCCACCGCGCTCACGCCGGCCGCCAGCCAGAAGATGCGGTGGTAGTCGCCCCCGCCGTGGGTCAGCACGCCCGTGAGCACGAGCCCGACCCCGGCGCCCAGGCTCAGCATGCCGCTGACCAGCGCGGTCGCGCGGGTGACACGCTCCTCGGCCACCTCGTCGCGGAGGATCCCCACCGCGAGCGGGAAGATGCCGCCCGAGGCGCCCTGCAGGACGCGGGCCAGCAGCAGCAGCGGCAGCGACGTCGTCATCGCCGCGAGCAGCGAGCCGGCCAGGCAGGCGCCGAGCGCCCAGAGCAGCACGGTCCGCTTGCCGTGCAGGTCGCCCACCCGGCCCAGCAGCGGGGTCAGCACGGCGCAGGCGAGCAGGTTGACGGTGACCGCCCAGCCGGCGGTGGCCGGGGAGACGTCCAGCGCGCGGGCGATGCCGTCGATCGCCGGGACGACCAAGGCCTGCATGAACGACACGGTGATCGCGCCCAGGCCGAACGCCGGCAGCAGCGCGACGCGCCGGGCCCGCGCCCCGGTCATCGAGCCGCGAGCGCAGCGGGGAGCCGCAGCCCGAGCAGCTCCTGGAGCTCCGCGGCGGTGGACGCCGCGTCGCGGTGCAGCACGCCCGCGATGCCCAGCGCCCGGGCGGGCACGAGGTTCTCCTCGAGGTCGTCGACGAGCACGAGCGCGTCGGGCGGCAGCTCCAGCCGCCGCGCCGCCAGGCGGTAGATCGCCGGGTCTGGCTTGCGCAGCCCGGCCTCGCCCGAGATCACGACGTCATCGAAGAGCTCGGCCAGCAGCTCGCGGTCATAGCCACCGGTTCCCGCCGAGTTCGACAGCAGCGCGGTCCGCACGCCGAGCGCGCGCAGCGCCCGCACGAGGTTGCGCGTGGCGTGGTCGGAGCGCATGCCCGCGAAGAGACGACCGCGCAGGCCCGCTGCGCGCTCCGGTGCCAGGCCCAGGCCGCCCGCGAACCGGCGCTCGAACTCGGCGTCGCCCAGCGCTCCCCGTTCCAGCTCGGCGAACGTCGCGCTCACCGGGCCGCCCGGCGCCATCGCCGCGCGCACCGCGCCCGGCGCCAGCCCCTCGGCCACGCCGCACGCCTCGAACGACGCGAACGGGTCGGTCGTCAGGACGCCGCCGTAGTCCACCAACAAGCCGCGCCGCGCGCCGAGCCCTACCGCCGCGGGCACCGGCGCGGCGCTCACAGCCCGGCCTCGCCGGCGACCAGCTGCGCCCGCGTGATGAGGTCGTCGATGACCTCGGCGGCGGGGATGCCGCCGCTCGCGGCGTTGCGCTCGTCGGCCAGCGCCCGGGCGCGCACGCCCTCGCAGATGATCGCGACCTTCCACAGGCCGAGCGCGTGCCAGAACGGCAGCGCGGCGGTGTCGCGGCCGGTCTCGGCGGCGTAGGTCGCGGCCAGCTCGCGGCGCGACGGGAAGCCCTCGAGGCGCGGCGCGCCGAACACGCCGCCCAGCGCGTCGTCGGCCTGCGGCCAGTACGCGAGCAGCCCGCCGAGATCCGCGAGCGGGTCGCCCAGCGTGCACAGCTCCCAGTCGAGCACGGCGCGGATCGCGCCGTCCGCGGGGTCGGCGATGACGTTGAGCAGGTGGAAGTCGCCGTGGACGAGCGTCAGCTCGCGCTGCTCGGGCATCGCGGCCTCGAGCCGGTCGGCCAGGTCGAGGACGCCGGGCAGCTCGCGGGTGTGCGAGTCCTCCCACTGGCGCCGCCACCGCTAGAGCTGCCGCGCGGAGTACGGCTTGTGGCTGGCGAGGTCGACGAGCCACGTCGCGACGAGGTCGACCTCGTGCACGCGCGCCAGCGTCCGTGCCAGCGCGTGGCCGATCCGCCCGCGCAGCGCCGGCGCGAGGCCCTCGGCGATCCCCACGTCGTCGATGACCAGCCCGTCGACGCACGCCATGAGCAGCAGCGGCACGTCGGTGACCTGCGGGTCGTCGGTGAAGCCGCAGACTGCCGGCGTCGGCACCGCGGTGCCCTGCAGCGCGCGCAGGATCCGGTGCTCGCGGGCGACGTCGTGGGCCGACGCGAGCAGGTGCCCGAGCGGCGGGCGGCGCAGGATCCACCGGGCGCCCGCGGCGTCGGTCACCAGGAACGTCAGGTTGGACTGGCCCTGCCCGACGCGCGCGAACCGCAGCGGCGCACGGGCCTCCAGTCCGGGCAGGCCGACGATCCAGTCGGCCACGGCTGCCGTGTCGAGGCCGGCGACGGCCGGCGCGGAGGCGCCGGTCACGCGGTGCGGTCCATCATGCGACGGCGGCGCCGTCGGCCATCGACGAGGCCAGGATCTGGCCGCCGTCCATGACGAGGGTCTCGCCGGTGATCCAGCTCGCGTCGTCGGAGGCGAGGAACGCGACGGCCGACGCGACGTCGGACGGCTCGCCGATGCGCCCCAGCGGCGTGACGGCGGAGACCGCGGACTCGTGGTCCTTCCACAGCGCCTCGGCGAGCCGCGTGCGGACGACGCCGGGGGCGACCGCGTTGACGCGCACCTTCGGCGCGAGCTCCAGCGCGAGCTGCTTGGTCAGGTGGATCAGCGCCGCCTTGGAGGCGTGGTAGACGCCGAGGTTCGGGCCGACGACGAGGCCGCCGACCGACGCCGTGTTGACGATCGTGCCGCCGTGCTCCTGCATCCACGCGCGCCAGGCCAGCCCCGACCACAGCGCCGGCGCCCACAGGTTGACGTCCAGCGTCTTCATGAACCGGCCGTGGTCCTGGTCGACGACCGGCCCGAACGCCGGGTTCGTGCCCGCGTTGTTGACCAGGATGTCGAGGCTGCCGAACCGCTGCACGGCGAAGTCGACGCAGGCCGCCGCGGCCTCCTCGTCGGTGGCGTGGGCGCCGTAGCCGACGGCCTGCTCGGAGCCCAGCGAGGAGGCCGCCGTGTCGGCGGCCTCCTGCTTGCGGCTGGTGAGCACGACGTTGGCGCCGCCGGCCACGAGGGCCTCGGCGATCGCCAGGCCGATGCCGCGCGAGGCGCCGGTGACGATCGCCGTGCGCCCGGTGAGGTCGGCGGCCATGTCAGCCGGCCAGCGCCGCGGAGCGCGCGCCGTTGGTCGTCCCGGTGGCGGGCGACTCCCACTTGCGCAGCTCGTGCTGGGCGATCGTGCGCTTGTGGACCTCGTCGGGGCCGTCGGCCAGGCGCAGCGTGCGCTGGTGGGCGTACATGCTGGCCAGCGGGAAGTCGTCGGACACGCCGCCGCCGCCGTGGACCTGGATGGCGCGGTCGATGACCTTCAGCGCCACCTGCGGCGCCGCGACCTTGATCGCGGCGATCTCCACGCGGGCGTGGCGGTTGCCGACGGTGTCCATGAGCCACGCGGTCTTCATCGTCAGCAGCCGGATCATCTCCAGCTCGATGCGCGACTCGGCGATCCAGTCCTGGATGTTGGCGTTCTCGGCGACGGTCTTGCCGAACGCCGTGCGCGCCTGCGCGCGCTGGCACATGAGCTCGAGCGCGCGCTCGGCCATGCCGATCGAGCGCATGCAGTGGTGGATGCGGCCCGGGCCGAGGCGCGCCTGGCTGATGGCGAAGCCCTCGCCCTCGCCCGAGAGCAGCGCGCCGGCGGGGACGCGGACGTCCTCGAAGGTGACCTCGGCGTGGCCCTCGCGGTCCTGGTAGCCGAAGACCGGCAGGCCGCGGACGATCGTCACGCCGGGCGTGTCGATCGGCACGACGAGCATCGACTGCTGCTGGTGGCGCGGGCCGTCGGGGTTGGTCTTGCCCATGACGATCAGCACCTTGCAGTTCTTGTGCAGGGCGTTGGACGTCCACCACTTGCGACCGTTG
>JAOPZP010000382.1 GCA_025964055.1 Conexibacter sp. | reverse complement strand
CAGGCTCGCCCCCATGGGTCGCTACGAGCAGGAGCGCGCCGAGCACGAGTGGCACGTGCCCGACCGCTACAACATCGCCCAGGACGTCTGCGACAAGCATCCGCGCGACAAGCCGGCGATGATCTGGGAGCGGTTCGACGGGGAGCGGCGGGAGCTCGACTGGGGTGAGCTGCAGGATCTGGCCAACCAGGCGGCGCACGTCCTCGGCGATCATGGCGTCGACGCCGGCGAGCGCGTCGCGGTCGTGCTGCCGCCCACGCCCGAGACCGCCGCGATCTTCTTCGGCACGTGGAAGCGGGGCGCGATCCTGCTGTCCATGTCGGTCCTCTACGGCGACGAGGGGATCGCCCACCGGCTGCGCGACTCGCGCCCGCGCGTGCTGATCACCGACGCCGCCAACGCCGACCGCTTTCGCGCCCACGTCGGCGACACCGTCGGCGAGCTGCTGATCCTCGACGAGGGCGACGGGCTGCTGGCCGGCGCCTCGATCGAGCCGGTCATGGCCGACACGGCGGCCGACGACCCGGCGCAGCTGTACTACACCTCGGGCACGACCGGTCTGGCGAAGGGCATCGTGCATGCCCACCGGTATCTGCTCGCCCACGAGGAGTTCGTCTACTGCCACGACGTCCGGGACGGCGAGCGCTTCCACGGCATGGGCGAGTGGGCGTGGGCGGCCGGGATCGCGCCGCTGCTGGGACCGTGGCGCTACGGCGCGGTGCAGGTCGTCCTCCAGCGCGAGGGCGGCTTCGACCCGCGCGGGCAGCTCGACTTCCTCAGCCGCAACGCGGTCACCAACGTCTTCACGACCCCGACCGCGATGCGGTCGATGATGTCCATCGAGAACGCCGGCACGGAGTACCCCTGCGCCTTCCGCGTCGTCTGCAGCGCCGGGGAGCCGCTCAACCCCGAGGCCATCCGCTGGTTCCGCCGGCAGTACGGCACGACCGTCCTCGACTACTACGGCTTGACCGAGTCCTATCCCTTGGTCGGCAACTTCCCGTGGATGGAGGTGCGCGAGGGCTCCATGGGCCTGCCGATGCCGGGCTGGGACGTGAAGCTCCTCGACGAGGACGAGCACGAGGTCGCCCAGGGCGAGCGCGGCGAGATCTGCCTGCGCGCCCGCAGCAACCCGCACTACCCGCTCGGCTACTGGCGCAACGAGGAGGCCGCGCAGGAGACGTTCGGCGGCGAGTGGTTCCACACCAAGGACGCCGCCACCGCCGACGAGGACGGCTACATCTGGTACGCCGGCCGCGCCGACGACGTCATCATCTCGGCCGGCTACCGCATCGGCCCGTTCGAGGTCGAGTCCGCGTGCATCGAGCACCCGGCCGTGCGCGAGGCCGCGGCGGTCGCCTCGCCCGACGAGCGCCGTGGCACGGTGGTCAAGGCCTTCATCGTGCTCGCCGAGGGCCACGCGGGCTCCGACGAGCTCGCCGGCGAGATCAAGGCCTTCGTCCGCGACCGCCTGTCGGCCTACGCCTATCCGCGCCTGGTCGAGTTCGTGCCCGACCTGCCCAAGACCCTCACGGGCAAGATCCGCCGCATCGAGCTGCGCGAGCGCGAGGCCGAGCGGGCGGCCCAGAGGGCCTAAGGAGTCGTGTAGATCGGGTTGGGCAGCTTCACCGTGGACTTGGCCACGCCGCCCGCCAGGTCGCTGGCCTGGTCGCCGACGTTGAGCACGATCGTCGCGCCGCGCTTCTGCAGCGCCTTGCGCGCCGCGCTCTTGTAGGGCACGAGCGTGTCGGCGGTGTCGCCGGCCGGCCGGCAGGCGAGCGTGAACGGGCCCTTGATGCCCTGGGCGACGAGGTTCTTGCGCCGCGCCGCGCACAGCGCCTCCGGGGCGCCGGTGATGAAGGCGATCGCGACCTTCCGCGCGCGGGCGTGGGCGATGAGCCGCTTGGCCGCCGGGTTGGCCACCGACTTGCCCTGCACGACGCAGGTCGCCAGGCCGCCGAGGTCGAAGTCGACGGCGTCCAGGCAGCCCCAGTTCGACATGGCGGTCTCGTCGATGTCGAGGACGACCGTCGGCTTCTTGGGGTGCTTGCGCAGCTGGGCGTCGAGCTGCTTGGTGGCCTTGGCGAACCCGGCCACGACGGCCCGGTCGTAGGCCGCCTTGCCGGCGCGGAGCTGGGCGGGCGTGGTGGCGGTCCTGACGGTCGCCGCCGAGGCGATCGCGGCAAGGAGCAGGACGAGGAGCGCGGCGAGCGCGAGAGCGCGGGGCAGAGGGCGGGTCACCGCGGGCAGGCTACTCGTAGACCACCACGTCGGGCCGCGGCGTGAGCGCCATGACCTGATGCGGGGTCATCGTCTTGACGTCCTCCTTGTAGAACACCTTGAAGCCGCGGCCCATGCGAGGCGTGCCGGCGACGAAGGACTGGTACTTGGCGATCTTCACCGTGTTGGAGCCGAACCCGTCGACGTTGACCACCGTGCGGACGCCTGGGAACTGCGCCAGGCGCTGCGGCCGGGCGATCATGTCGTTCGTGAAGCGGTGCACGAGCAGCAGCTTCTCTGGCAGGTGGCGCTCGCGCACCAGGCGCGCCATGAAGCGCGCGGCGGAGTTGACGACGTCGGCGTCGGTCGACCCGATGACCTTGCCCGGAAGCTGATCGGCGCCCACGTGCCACTCGGCGTCCAGCGCCAGGCCGACGTCGGGCTCGCGCAGGAACGGCTCCAGCCGCTCGATCTCGGGGCCGAACTCGCCGCGGCCCGGCTGCACGTCGAGGATCAGGAGCGCGTGCACGCGCCGCGCGGCGTTCAGGTACCTGCGGATCGTCGAGAACGCCAGGTGGTCGCGGTACAGCCCGGTGGGGCCGGGCGCGGCGGTGGCGACGGTCGAGATGAGCTCCATCGCCGGCAGCACCGGACGGCTCTTGCGACCGTACGGCCGGGCCTGCCGGACGAGTCGCCGCCCCGCCTGCGTGGGCGTGCCGATGCCCAGCGCGCCGAGCTCGTCGTCGCGCGGGTTGCCGTAGAAGGCCACCACGCGCCGATCGGGGAACAGGCGGCGTCCGCCCCCGGGCAGCTGCGCGGGCTTCGCCCGGGCG
>JAOPZP010000368.1 GCA_025964055.1 Conexibacter sp. | reverse complement strand
TGCCCGGGGGCGGGGACCGCGACCCGCGGCGCGGGCGGCGCCGCCAGCGGGGCGTCGTCGGGCCAGGCCCGGCTGAGGGGATCGGCGGCGTCGACGCCGGCCATGAGCGCCATCGCCTGCTCAGCCGCCGCGAGGTCTGAGGCGAAGACCGTCACGCAGTCCAGCGTGCGGCACGCCGGCACGACGCCGCGCAGCGGCACCAGCCCGCGCGTGGCTTTGAAGCCCACGATGCCGCCGAACGCCGCGGGCACGCGACCCGACCCGGCGGTGTCGGTTCCCAGCGCGAGGTCGACGAGCGCCAGCGCGACCGCCGCGCCCGACCCCGAGCTAGAGCCGCCCGAGACGTAGGCCGGCCGGCGCGCGTCGCGGACCGCGCCGTAGGGCGAGCGCGTCCCGACCAGGCCGGTGGCGAACTGGTCGAGGTTCGTCTTGCCGAGCACGATCGCGCCCGCGGCGACCAGCCGGGCGACCGCCGGCGCGCTCTCGCCGGGGACGGAGGCGAACGCCGGGCAGCCCGCAGTGGTCGGCAGCCCGGCGACGTCGATGTTGTCCTTGACCGCCAGGGTCCGCCCGGCCAGCGGGAGGTCGCGGCGCGCGGGATCGGCGTCGAGCGCGGCCGCCTCGGCCAGCACGTCGTCCTCGTCGCGCAGCGTGATCCACACCTCGGGCCGGTCGGCCGCGGCGATGCGCGAGTAGGCGGCGCGGACCGCGGCGACGGCGGTCATGTCCCGGCCTCGGCGCCCAGCACGACGAGCGCGCTGCCCGAGTCGACCTGGTCGCCGGCCCCGACGAGCACCTGGACCACCTCGCCGCCCACCGGGGCGTCGATCGCCGTCTCGGTCTTCATCGCCTCCAGGGTCAGGAGCCGATCCCCCGGCGCCACGACGTCCCCGAGCCCGACGTCGACCTTCCACACGCTCGCCGACAGCGGCGCCTCGACCAGCGTGCCGCCGTGCGGGACATCCACCGGCGACGCGCCTGCGGAGGCCGCCATCGGCTCGGGCCGCGGGTCGAACTCGCCCGCCGCCGCCCACGCCGCGCGCTCGGCGCCGAACGCGGCGGCCTGCTGCTCGCGGAAGGCGGCGATCGAGCCGGCCTCGCGCTCCAGGAACGCCAGGTGGTCGGCCAGCGTGAACGTGCCGTCCTCGATGTCGAGCGCCAGCCGCCCGGCGTCCATGTCGGCGCGCAGGTCCAGCAGCTCATCGGCGCCGACGGGGTGCCACACGATCCGGTCGAAGAAGCGCAGCAGGTGCGGATGGCCGTCGGTGAACGGCGCGCGGTCGGCGCGGAAGCGGCTCCACACCTGGACCGTGCGCCCGACGAACTGGTAGCCGCCGGGGCCCTCCATGCCGTAGATGCACAGATAGGCGCCGCCGATCCCGACGGCGTTCTCCGGCGTCCACGTGCGCGCCGGGTTGTACTTGGTGGTGACGAGCCGGTGGCGCGGGTCCAGCGGGGTCGCGACCGGCGCGCCGAGGTAGACGTCGCCCAGGCCGAGCACCAGGTACTCCGCGTCGAACACCGTCCGGTGGACGTCGTCGACCGACCCAAGGCCATTGACTCGCCGGATGAACTCGATGTTCCACGGGCACCAGGGCGCGTCGCTGCGCACGCCGGCCATGTAGCGCTCGGTCGCCTCGCGCGTGGCCGGATCGTCCCAGGAGAGCGGGAGGTGGACGGTGCGCGACGGCACGGCCAGGTCGCGCGTGGCCGGCAGGGCGTCCTCGACCTCGCGCGCCAGCGTGAGCGCCTGGCGGACCGGCAGCACGTCGGGGTCGACCTTGATCTGCAGCGAGCGGATGCCGGGCGTGAGCTCGACGATCCCGCGCAGGCCCTCGGCTGCGATCCGCTCGGCGAGCGCATGGACGCGCATCCGCAGGCCCAGGTCGAGGACCATCGGCCCGTACTCGACGAGCAGGTTGTCGTCACCGCTGCGGCGGTACGTGGTGGCCGGTGCGAGCGATGCCGCGTCGCCCTCGCGCCGGCCAAGGACACCATGATCCTCGAGCTGCGTCGCCCGGCGCCGCGGCAGCCCGCGCTCGGGCGCGCTGCGCAGGCCGGCGGCCTCGGCTTCGGTCACCGGCTGGAAGCGCACGGTGTCGCCCGGCCGCAGCTGGCCGAGCTTCCAGCGCTCGGCGGTCACGACGGTCGCCGGGCAGACGAAGCCGCCGAGCGAGGGACCGTCCGGGCCGAGCAGGATCGGGACGTCGCCGGTGAAGTCCACGGCGCCGACGGAGTACGGCGTGTCGTGGATGTTGGACGGGTGCAGGCCGGCCTCGCCGCCGTCCTCGCGGGCCCAGACCGGCCGCGGACCGATGAGCCGCACGCCGGTGCGCGCCGAGTTGAAGTGGACCTCCCAGTCGGTCGCGTAGAAGCGCTCGACGTCCTCGACGGTGAAGAACTCCGGCGCCGCGTGTGGGCCCTCGGTCACCCCGACGTGCCAGGCGTGGCAGAGGCAGGGGCGCTCGGCGGGGGGGATCGCGAGCGGGGTGGCCGCGGGCGCGGCGGACGGATCCGCTGGGCTCAGCACGTCGCCCGGGCGCAGCGCGCGGCCGCCGTGGCC
>JAOPZP010000323.1 GCA_025964055.1 Conexibacter sp. | reverse complement strand
CCGTCAGCCGGCCGGTCGCGCGGCTCGCCCGGGCCGAGGCCCTCGCCCGCGCCCAGCAGCCCGACGCCGCCGAGGCCGAGCTGCGCCAGGTGACGCTCGAGCCCGTCGGACCCGCCGACCGCCCGCACGTCCTGGTCGCGCGCCTCACCCACGTGCAGGCGATGATCGCGCTGGCCCGCGGCGACCGGGCGCTCGCCGCACGGCGCCTGCGCGAAGCCGCCGAGGTGTGGCGCCGGCCGCTGCGCGCGACGGGCGCCGCGGACCTGCTCGCCAACCTCGTCGACCTCGGCCGCCCGACCGTCGGCACCGTCGAGCCGGCCCGCGAGCTCGCGCGCGTGCAGGACGACCTCGCCGCCCTCGACCCGCTGCGCACCTAGGAGCCCGCCATGCCCACGTTCGACGACGAGACGACCACCACGGCCCCAGTCGAGGAGGTGTGGAAGCTGCTCTACGACCCGGGGCGCTTCCCGCAGTGGTGGCAGGGCGTCGAGACCGTCGAGCCCCAGGGCCGCGACGGCAAGGGCGACATCACCATCTATCCCGACGGCTACCCGGACTTCCCGATGCCGCAGACGCTGCGCGCCGACGCGTCGGGCCGGCAGGTGACGATCTCCTGCCTCGTCAGCGACCTGGTCTTCGCCTGGCGGCTGGACCCCGTGCCGGAGACCGACGGCACGCGCATCGGCGTGCACGTCGAGATCCCCGAGCACGAGGCCCATCGCCTCGCGGGCCAGCAGGAGGTGGTCAGCGCATCGCTGCGCGCCCTGGCCGCGCTGGCGTGTGACGACGCGGCCGCTACGGACGCGCCTCCAGCACCAGGTTGAACGGCGTCTCGGCCGCGCGGCGCACCGACCCGAAGCCGCCGTCGTTGAGCACCGAGGTCAGGCGCTCCTGCCCGGCCTGCGCCCCGAGCGCGAGCCCGACGTCCTGGCTCAGCGAGTTCGGCGTGCACAGCATCGTCGACCCCGCGTAGAAGACGCGCCCGACCGGGTTGAGGTTGTCCTCGACGTGGTCGCCGGCGAACGGCTCGACCACCATCCACGTGCCGTCGTCGGCCAGCTGCTCGCGCACGTGGCGGGAGGCGCCGACGGGGTCGCCCATGTCGTGCAGGGCGTCGAAGACGCAGACGAGGTCGAACGGGCCGCCGCCGAAGTCGTCGGCGCCGGCGACGTCGAAGGTGACGCGATCGGCGACGCCCGCGCGCTGGGCCGCCCGGCGCGCGGCCTCGATCGAGGCCTCGTGGTAGTCGGATCCCACGAACGTGGAGTTCGGGAAGGCCTTGGCCATGATGATGGTCGAGGCGCCGTGGCCGCAGCCGATGTCGGCGACGTGTGCGCCGCCCTCGAGCTTGGCCTGCACGCCGTCCAGCGCCGGGAGCCACGCGTCCAGCAGGTTGCCGAGGTAGCCGGGGCGGAAGAAGCGCTCGGTGCCCTCGAACAGGTCCTGGTGGTGCTCGTGCCAGCCGAAGCCGGCGCCGGTGCGGAACCGCTCGGTGATGTGCGGCTCGTCCTTGACCATCGCCGCCACGAGCTGGAAGGCCCCGGGGATGAACGCGGGGCTGTCCTCGTCGGCCAGCGCCATCGCCTGCTCGGGCGGCAGCCGGAAGGTCCCGTGGTCGGCGTCGTAGGTGACATAGCCGCTGGCGGCCTGCTGGCAGAGCCACTCGCGGACGTAGCGCTCGCGCGTGCCGGTGCGCTCCGCGAGGTCGGTGGAGGTGACCGGCTGCGAGTCGGCCATCGCCCGGTAGAGGCCGAGCTTGTCGCCGATCAGCACCAGCGCCGTCGTCGCGGCGGCGCCGAGGTCGCCGACGAAGGCGCCCATGAAGGCGTCGAGCTTCTCCTGGTCGATGGCCGGGGCGTGCGTGTCCTGCGTGGTCATGGTGGGGCTCCTGGGGGCCGTGGGGTCTGAGGCCACGACCGTCGCCCACGTCCGTCACGCGAGCGTCACGCGCGCGTCAATCGGCGGGCGCGCGGCTGAACGTCTTCTCGCGCACCGCCACCGCCGTGTCGGGGTTGTCGGCGAAGAGGCCGTCGACGCCGAGCTCGTAGTACATCGCCAGCTCCCTCGGCTGGTCGCCGCGGGCGTGCAGGTACTCCGGGCTGCTCGGGTTCCCGACGCGGAAGTCGCTGGCCAGGAAGTTGTTCTCCGGCCGGAAGGTGAACGGGTGCACCAGCAGCCCGGCGCCGTGCGCGTCGTCCACCAGCGTGGTCGGCTGGCCCAGCGCGGTGCCGGCGGAGTTGCCGGCGACGATGCGGCCCTTGTCGGGCCCGATCCCGTCGGCGTAGCGCGCGATCGCGGCGAGCCCGCGCGGCGTGACCAGGTCGTCGTAGGTGCGCGGGTCGCCGTGGGCGACGAAGTCGGCGGGGGCGCCGGAGGAGTCGATGAGCTGGATCAGCGGGAGCCGGGTCTGGCGTCGCAGCCGCTGGAGGTTGGTGACCTCGAAGGACTGGATGAACACCTTGGCGTCGCGCTGGTCGAGGCCGTTGCGCGCCAGCGTGCTCAGCAGCGGCGCGTCGAACGAGAAGCCGCGCGACTCGAAGAACGTGGGGTGCTTGGTCTCGGAGTAGATGCCGACGTCGTTGGCCTTGGCGAGGTCGATGACCTCCTGGAAGGTCGGGATCTCGAAGAGCCCGTCGAGCGCCGTGTTCTGCGGCCGCACGAGCGGCAGGCGCTCCTTGGCGCGCAGGGTCTTGAGCTCGGCCAGCGTGAAGTCGAAGGTGAACCACGTGTCGGCGAACACCGTGCCGTCGATCGTCACCGTCTTGCGGCGGGCGGCGAACTCGGGGCGGTCGGCGACGTCGGTCGTGGCGCCGATGTCGGGCTCGTGGCGGGCGACGAGCTGGCCGTCCTTGGTGAAGCAGAGGTCGGGCTCGATGTAGTCGGCGCCCATCTCGATGGCGAGCGTGTAGGAGGCGATCGTGTGCTCGGGCCGGTAGGCGGGGCTGCCGCGATGGCCGATGACGATGGGGAGTCCGGACTTGTCGCGACCGCCGCCGCCGTGGCCACCGCCACGGTCGCCACCGCGGCCGCTGCGCTGTGCGGCGGCGGCGCCGCCGGGAGCGCGGAGGGCCACCAGGGCGGCCCCCGACCCGACGAGCATGGACCTGCGCGACATCTGCGGCATGGCGCTCCCCTTCTTGCGAACCGGCGGTCCGGCGGGACGGTACCTGGCGGGGCCCGGGCAACGCCATGGACTTGGTCCGATCACGGCCACTGCGTCGCACGGCTCGGTCGGGGCGAGGTTCGGGTGGCGCGCCATGCGGGTATCCGGAGGGCGGCCGCGACGCCGTGACGGTCGCGGGAGTCCACCGGGAGCTTGATCACATGCCTGTCCGCAGCTTGGCCACGACGGCGCTCGGCGTCGCACTCGCGCTGACCTTCGCCGGATCCGCCGTCGCGGGCGTCGGCCACGGGGGCGGGGACGGCGGTGGCCATGGCTCCGGCTCGGGCCACATCGTGGTCATCTACGAGGAGAACCACTCGTTCGACAACCTCTACGGCGGCTGGGAGGGCGTCAACGGGCTGGACCAGGCCGACCCCGCCCACACCCTGCAGGTCGGCCAGAGCGGCACGCCGCTGACGTGCCTGGCGCAGAACGACGTCAACCTCACGTCGCCGCCGCTGTCGCCGGTCTGCACGGACACGACGACCGGCAAGGCGAGCCACTTCCTCAACGCGCCCTTCCGCATCGACGACTACCTCACGCCCAGCGACACCACCTGTCCCGCGCCCGGCGTCTTCGCCGCCAACGGCGTCCCGAAGGGCTCCGGCCTGCCCGGAGGGTGCACGCGCGACCTGGTCCACCGCTTCTACAACGAGCAGTACCAGCTCAACGGCGGAGCCCAGAACCGCTACACGACCGCCAGCGACGCCGACGGCCTGACCCAGGGCTACTACGACACGCGCAACCTGCCGATCTACCGCTACCTGCACGAGCCCGGGCACCCGCCGTACGCGATCGCCGACAACTTCTTCCAGGCCGCGTTCGGCGGCTCGTTCCTCAACCACCAGTGGTTGGTCGCGGCCGCGACGCCGGTCGCCGCCGGCGCCGTGCAGGACGGCGGCAACGACGACCTGCACTCCGTGGTCGACGCCAACGGCATGCCGGCCAAGACCGACCTCTACACGCCGGCCGGCACCGTCAAGGACGCCCAGCTGACCGCCAAGTGCGCCGGCATCGCCAAGCCCGGGCTGCTGTGCGGCGACTACGCGATCAACACGATCCAGCCGTGGTACCAGCCCTACGCGCCCGGCACGGCCGACACACGACGCCTCCCCCCGCTGACCAACCCGACGATCGGCGACCGGCTCAGCGCCAAGGGCGTCGACTGGGCGTGGTACTCCGGCGGCTGGTCCAACGCGGCCGGCGACGTCGGCGCGCCCGGCTGGACCAACGGCAGCGGGCCCACGTGCTCTGACCCGGCCGCGCTGACGAACGCCACCTATCCGAACTGCCCCGACAAGCTCTTCCAGTTCCACCACCAGCCGCTGGCCTACTTCAAGAGCTTCGCGCCCGGGACCGCCGCACGCACCCAGCACCTGCGCGACGAGCAGGAGCTCCTGGCGCTCGCCGACGACTCGCAGCGGCAATGCCGCCTCAAGCCCGTGTCGTTCATCAAGCCGATCGGCGCCGAGAACGAGCATCCCGGCTACGCGAGCGTGTCGAGCGGCTCGAGCCACCTGGTCGAGCTGCTGCAGGCGATCCAGTCCGGCCGCTGCGCCAAGGACACCATGATCGTCGTGACCTACGACGAGTTCGGCGGCCAGTGGGACCACGTCCCGCCGCCCGGCCAGGCCGGCGGCCCGGC
>JAOPZP010000032.1 GCA_025964055.1 Conexibacter sp. | reverse complement strand
TGCCGCCGAACAGCGGCGTCATGCGAGCTCGTCTCCGTGCCGGGCCAGCCAGTCCTGGAGGAGCACGGCCGCCGCGCGGGAGTCCTCGCTCGTGCGCGTGTCGCCCGAGCGCGCCGCGATCGCGGTCGTGAAGCGCTCGTCGTAGAGCTCGACCGGGATCGGCTTGACGCGCTCGCGCAGCCGTTCGGTCCACTCGCGCGTCTCGCGCGTCTGATCGGTGTCGTGGCCCGAGAGGCCGATCGGCAGGCCGACGACGATGCGCCCGACCTCCCGCTCCCGCGCGAGGTCGGCGACGCGAACGAGGCCCTTGCGGGTCCCGGGTCGGTCGACGTGCTCGATGGGCGTCGCGAGCGTCCCGGTGGGGTCGCTCACCGCACAACCGCACCGGGCAGAGCCATAGTCCAGCGCCAGCACACGCATGAGGCTAGAGAATCAGGACCCGCGGACGGGCTCTCACCCGGCGAGGGCGCTCGCGATCGCCTCGCGCGCAGCGGCCAGCGCGTCGTCGAGCTTCGCCGGATCCTTGCCGCCGGCCTGCGCCATGGTGTCCCGCCCGCCGCCTCCGCCGCCGACCACCTGGGCGGCGACCTTGACCAGCTGACCGGCCTTGATGCCGCGCTCGACCAGCGCCGGGGCGACCGACGCGACCAGCGCGACCTTGCCGCCCGTGTCGGCGCCGAGCACGATCGCGGCGTCGCCCAGCGCGTTCTTCAGCCGGTCGGCCGCGTCGAGCAGCGCCTTGGCGTCGCCGACCTGCACGATGCTCGTCAGGACCCGCACGCCACCGACGTCGCCGGCCTGGCCGGCGAGCGCGCCGACGTCGACCGCGCCGTTGGACGAGCCGGCCTTGGCGGCGGCCTTGAGCTGCTGCTGGAGGTCGGCGACCCGCGCCGGCACCTGCTCGGGCGACGTGCGCAGCGCCGAGGCCGCCTCGCGCACGAGCGCGTCGTGGGAGCGCAGCAGCGTCACGGCCTCGGGACCGGTGACCGCCTCGATGCGGCGCACGTTGGACGCGCTGGAGCCCTCGCTGACGACGCGGAACACGCCGATCTCGGCAGTCGAGCGGACGTGCGTGCCACCGCACAGCTCCTTGGAGTAGTCGCCGTCGCCGATCTGGACCATGCGCACGACGTCGCCGTACTTCTCGCCGAACAGCGCCATGGCGCCGGCCTCCTGGGCCTCCTTCAGCGTCGTGGTGATCGGGCGCACGGGGTCGTTGCGCAGGACCCACTCGTTGACACGGTCCTCGACACGCTGCAGCTCCTCGGGCGACAGCCGCTGCCCGTGGGTGAAGTCGAAGCGCAGCTTGTCGGGCCCGACGTAGGAGCCGGCCTGGCGCACGTGCGTGCCGAGCTCCTCGCGCAGCGCGGCGTGCAGCAGGTGCGTCGCGGTGTGGTTGGCCTCGGTGGCGTGCCGCGTCGGACGATCGACGCGCGCCACGACGCGCTCGCCGGCCGCCAGGCCGCCGTCCTGCACCTCGACGACGATCGCCTGGTCGTCGCCCGAGCGCAGCACCTCGGCGACCGCGGCGCGGCCGGTGCCGTCCTCGCGCGCGATGGTGCCGGTGTCGGAGACCTGGCCGCCGCCCTGGGCGTAGAACGGCGAGTCGGCGAGCTTGAGGAAGGTGCGGCCGCCCTGCTCCAGGACGCCCGAGACGGTCGTGCGCTCCTCGAGGTGCTCGTAGCCGGTGAACGCGGTCCGCTCCTGCGACACCTGCCGGATGACCTCCTGCCTGGCCCCCACGCGCTCCGAGGACCCGGCGCCCGCCGACGAGCGCACGCGCTGGTCCTCCATGAGCGCGTCGAAGCCGGCGATGTCGACCGGCACGCCGCGCTCGCCGGCGATCTCGGTCGTGAGGTCCACCGGGAAGCCGAAGGTGTCGTGCAGCTTGAACGCGTCGTGCCCGCTGATCTCCCCGGCGGCCAGCAGCTCGTCCAGCAGCGCCAGGCCGGTCTCCAGCGTGCGCCCGAAGCCCTGCTCCTCGGCGGTGACCCAGCGCAGGATCGTCTCGCGCTCGCGGTGCAGCTCGGGGTAGGCGTTGCCCATCGTCTCGATGACGACGTCGACGTAGCGAGGCAGGAACTCGCCCTCGATGCCGAGGCGCCGGCCCTGCACGACGGCGCGCCGCATCAGGCGCCGCAGCACGTAGCCGCGGTCCTCGTTGGAGGGCACCACGCCGTCGGCGATCAGGAACGTCATGCCGCGCGAGTGGTCGGCGAGGATGCGCAGCGCGCGCTCGTCGATCTCCTCGGCGGTCGCCAGCTCGCGGCCGAGCTCCATGAGCGGGACGAACTGGTCGGTGTCGAAGATCGAGTCGACGCCCTGCAGGATCAAGGCCATGCGGTTGAGGCCCATGCCGGTGTCGATGCTCGGCTGGGGCAGGGGCGTCAGCGTCCCCTCCGGGTCCTGGTTGAACTGCATGAACACGAGGTTCCAGTACTCGAGGAAGCGCTCGTTCTCGCCGCCCGGGAGGTCGTCCTCCGTGCCCCACTCCAGCCCGCGGTCGAGGTACAGCTCCGAGCACGGGCCGCAGGGACCGGTCGGGCCGGCCTGCCAGAAGTTCTCCGAGCGCGGGCACAGGACGATCCGCTCGCGCGGCACGCCGATCTTCAGCCACGCCTCGATCGCCTCCTCGTCGGGGCCGATGCCGAGGGCCTCGTCGCCCTCGAAGACCGTCACCCAGATGTCGGCCGGCTTGAAGCCGAAGCCGTTCAGCGACAGCTCCCAGGCCAGCTTGATCGCGCCGTCCTTGAAGTAGTCGCCGATCGAGAAGTTGCCGAGCATCTCGAAGAACGTGAGATGCCGCGTGGTCGTGCCGACGACGTCGATGTCCGGCGTGCGGAAGCACTTCTGGCAGCTGGTCAGCCGCGGGTAGGGCGGCTCCTCCAGGCCCTGGAAGTAGGGCTTGAGCGGATGCATGCCCGCGGTGGTGAGCAGGA
>JAOPZP010000274.1 GCA_025964055.1 Conexibacter sp. | reverse complement strand
GGCGCACGGCTGCGCGTGCTCGCCGCGGTGCAGCCGCGCGCGTGGATGGACGGCGCTCGCGACGCGGTGGCCGCCGACCTGCGTGCCGGCGCCGAGGAGGCCGGCGGGGCGGAGATGGCGACGCTGTTCGGCACGGCCGTCGACGTCGACGTGCAGGAGGGCGAGCCGGCCGGCGTCCTGCTCGCCGCCACGGGCGACGACCTCGATGTCCTGGTCTGCGGCGCCCGCGGCTACGGGCCGGAGCGCTCGGCGCTGCTGGGCGGGGTGACGCGGCAGGTCACCGCCGGCGCGGCCTGTCCGGTGATCGTGCTGGCGCGCGGGCCCGGCGTGGTGCTCGAGTCGCTGGTGGACTGAGGCGCTCAGAACGTGCTCGCACGCGGACCGTCAGCCTCCGGCTCGCATGGCCGCGGCCACCTGCGCGATGTTGTCGCGCCAGACGTCGTCCGGCGTCGGCGGCAGCACGTCGTCCCAGATGCCCGCGAAGCTGCTGGCCAGCTGGCGCAGGCCGGTCGGGCGACCCATGAACCACCAGTGCAGGTGCGCCGCGCCTTCGCCGTAGCGGCTGATGTGGACGCGCTCGATCCCGTCGACCGTCATGACGGCGCGCTCGACGCGGCCGAGCATGACGCCCATCTCGCGGGCGAGCTCGTCGGGCAGCTCGCTCGGGGTGTCGTAGTGGGCGCGGGGCTCCAGGACGACGACCACCGGCAGGCCGCTGGGTCCGAACGCGATCAGGCGCCAGCGGTCGTCGGTCCAGAAGTAGTCGGCGTCGGGCTTGGTGCAGCCGTCGCACTCGACGCCGCCCTCGCCGTCGCGCGGCGGCTCGGCCGCGGGCTCCTCGAGCGTGCGCGGGCGGATGTTGTCGTCGAACGGCCATGTGTCCCAGTCGGCGACCGGTGGGGTTCGCAGCGCGTTGACGGATCGCTGGTAGAGGTCCTGCGCGTTCTCCGGCATGGGCGGCATCGTAGGCGCTGAGTAGGCTGGATCCGTGGAGTGGCCGGAGCAGTTCTACGCGTGGCGGGCCGGCGACGGCTGTCCCAGCTGCGCGGAGGGCCGCCCGGACGCGACGCTGTGGGGCGTGCGCTTCTTCGCGGGAAGCGTCTGCGACGCCTACCTCGTGCGCGCCGACATCCAGCGCGGCCTGTCGATGGCCGTCTGGCGCGGCCGGCACGTCGCCGAGCCCACGCAGCTGACCGACGACGAGGCGGCCGCCTACGGGCGCGAGGTGCTGCGCGTCGGGCGCGCGCTCGAAGCGGTCATGGAGCCGATCAAGCTCAACTACGACCTGCTCGGCAACACCGTCCCACACCTGCACACCCACATCGTCCCGCGCTACGCCGACGACCCGCGGCCGGGCTGGCCGTTCCCGTTCCCCGATCCCGATCCGGGCCCGATGCCGGAGGGGCGGCTGTTCGCCGACGTCGACGCGCTGCGGCGCGCGCTGGCCCGGCGCGGCTGAGACGTCCGCTCACGCCTTCGTGCGGTAGTGCAGGTGCACCACGCCGTTGCCGAAGCGGCGCTCGTCGAGGAGCTCCAGGTTCACGCGCGCGTCGTCGGGGAGCGACGGGTTGCCGCCGCCCACCACGACGGGCGAGACCAGCAGGTGGCACTCGTCGACCAGTCCGGCCTTCAGGGCTTGGCCGGCGAGGTGCGGACCTCCCACGCTGATGTCCTGCTCGAGCGACGCCTTCATCTCGCGGATCGCGTCGGGCTCGAAGGCGCGCTCGACCCGCGTGCGGGCGCTCGACGGCTCCTCCAGCGCCGTGGAGTACACGACCTTGTCGGCCGCCTGCCAGATCCGCGCGTAGTCCCGCACGACGGCGGGCTCGTCGGGCCCGGTCGGCATCGTCTCCCAGGCGACCATGACCTCGTACATCCGGCGGCCGTAGAGGTAGGTGCCGATCGGCCGCTCGAGGTCGTTGACGAACGCGTGCACCTCCTCGTCGGGTACCGACCAGTCGAACTTGCCGTCCCGGTCGGCGACGTAGCCGTCGAGGGACACGATGGTCGAGTAGATGAGCTTGGCCATGGTGCCTAGACCCTTGCAGTCCGCGGGACTCATCGCCGGCCGTCGCGGCCGGGAGTACGCTCGCGCCTATGCGATCCGACGAGCTTCGTGCTGTCCAGGCGCCGCTGAAGGAGCGTTACGCCGAGGAGCCGGAGGCGGCGCTGGTCGTGCTCTCGGCGACCGGCACGCTGGGGGAGGGCGTGTCGTGCTCCGTGGACACCGGCCGGGCGATCGCCGCGGCCGGGCTGCACCCGGCGTCCGGAGGCGACGGCTCGCTGCTGTGCTCGGGCGACATGCTGCTGGAGGCGCTCGTCGCGTGCGCGGGCGTGACGCTGCGGGCCGTGGCGACGTCGCTGGGCATCGCGGTGCCGGGCGGGACGGTCCGCGCCGAAGGCGACCTCGACTTCCGGGGAACGCTCGCCGTCGACCGCGACGCGCCGGTCGGCTTCCGCGCGATCCGCCTGACGTTCGACCTCGACACGGACGCCACCGAGCAGGAGCTCGCGACGTTGCTGAAGCTGACCGAGCGCTACTGCGTCGTGCTGCAGACGCTCGCGGTGACGCCGGAGCTGTCGACGGGGTTCGCGGCGGGGTGAGGGGGCGGCGGTCGGCGATACTGCGTCCATGGCGTTCGTCCCGGCCGCTCGGCATCTGGCGCGGGCCAAGGACCTGGCCGATGCCCGGTACTTCGAGCCCTTGTCCGTTGACGACCTCGCCCGCGCGGCGGGGCTGTCGCGCGCCCACTTCAGCGAGCAGTTCCGCCGGGCCTTCGGCGAGTCGCCACACGCCTACCTGCTCACGCGCCGGCTCGAGCGGGCCGCCGCGCTGCTGCAGGCGACCGACCACTCGGTCGCCGAGATCTGCTTCTCGGTCGGCCTGCGGAGCGTCGGCTCGTTCACGACGAGCTTCACACGCACCTACGGGCGCTCGCCCACGGCCTATCGAGCCGAGGCTCCGCCGGCGGCCGACCAGGCCCTCGTGCCCGCCTGCGTCCTGCGCGCGTACCGCCGCCCGCAACGCCGGACGTTTCGAGAAGACAGCGCGCCCGAGCCGCAATAGCTTGGCGTGCAGTAGTTCCAACGACAGCAGGAGGCGACGATGATCAGCATCGGTTCGGTGCAGCTGTGGGTGCACGACCAGGACGAGGCGCTGGAGTTCTGGACGAAGAAGGTCGGCATGGAGGTGCGCTCCGACGTCACCCTGGCCGAGCTGGGGGACTTCCGCTGGCTGGCCGTGGGACCCCCCGGTGAGCAGGACGTGACGATCGTCCTGATGGCGATCCCCGGCCCGCCGATCATGGACGCCGCGACGGCCGACCAGGTCCGCGACCTGATGGGCAAGGGCTTCGCCGGGACGGTCTTCCTCACCACCGACGACTGCCAGGCGTCCTACGAGGAGCTCCGGTCGCGCGGCGTCGAGTTCAGCGAGCCGCCCGAGGACCGGCCCTACGGGATCGACTCGGGCTTCCGCGACCCGTCGGGCAACAGCGTCCGGCTGACCCAGGTCCGCGAGATCGCCGGGGTCTGACCCCTCCCGGCGGGGTCTGACCCCTCCCCGGACCACCGCCCGGTGGGCGCCCGACCCCACGGGCGCCCACTGGAAGAACTCATCTAGGCTCGGTGCATGCCCGCAGCCGACAAGCCCGCGGCGATCCGCGCCGTCGTCGGAGGTGCGGTCCAGGGCGTCGGGTTCCGCGACGCGACCGTCCGCCGCGCGCGGGACCTGGGCCTGACGGGCTGGGTGCGCAACGACGACGACGGCTCGGTGCGCGTGCACGCCGAGGGCGAGCCGGCGGCGCTCACCGAGCTCGAGGACTTCCTGCGCGATGGCCCGTCCCACGCGCGGGTCGAGCGGGTCGACGTCGAGAAGGTCCGCGCCGAGGGTCACGAGCAGTTCGCGACGCGTGGCGTCGCGGCGGGCGTCTTCGTCGTCCAGGAGCACCAGGCGACCGCCCACCACTTCGACCTGCGCCTGGAGGTCGACGGCGTCATGCGCTCGTGGGCAGTGCCGAAGGGGCCGTCGCTGGACCCGGCGGCCAAGCGGCTCGCGGTGCAGGTCGAGGACCACGACCTCGCGCACAACGACTTCGAGGGCGGCCTGGGCAACGGCGGCGTGATCATCTGGGACCGCGGGACCTACGAGCAGGGCGGCCGCGTGCCCTGGCCGGAGGCCCTGGACCGCGGCCACGCGGTCTTCGTCCTGCACGGCGAGAAGCTGCGCGGAGGCTTCGCCCTGCAGCGCACGCGCCCCGGCGCCAAGCCCCAGTGGCTGCTGATCAAGCGCCGCGACGACGAGGCGCGACCCGGCTCGGACCTCGTGGCCGAGCGCCCGGAATCGGTCGTCAGCGGCCGCACGCTGGACGAGCTGCTGGGCTGAGACACCCCGTGTGTCAGCGCTGACCCTCCGTCGCGGCCAAGGCTAGGCCGAGGCCGACGAGCGCCAGCCGATCGCGGGGGCGACGTGCTCGGCGATGGTCTGGAGCATCCGCGTGTTGTACTCGACGCCGAGCTGGTTGGGCACGGTGAGCAGGAGCGTGTCGGCCGCCTGGACGGCGGCGTCCCGGCTGAGCTCCTCGGCCAGGACGTCGGGCTCGCCGACGTAGCTCTTGCCGAACCGTGCAAGCACGCCCTCGAGGTAGCCGACCTGGTCGCCGCTGTCGGCGCTGGCGCCGTCGCCGAAGTACGTCCGGTCCAGGTCGGTGACGATCGGCAGGACGCTGCGGCTGATCGACACGCGCGGCTCGCGCTTCCAGCCGGCCTCGGCCCACGCTTCGCGGAAGATGGCGATCTGCTCGGCCTGCAGCTGGTCGAAGGGCACCCCGGTGTCCTCGCTGAGCAGCGTCGAGCTCATGAGGTTCATGCCCTGCTCGGCGGCCCATCGCGCGGTCTCGCGGGTTCCCGAGCCCCACCAGATCCGGTCGGCCAGCCCGGGCGACTGGGGCTGGATGGCCAGCGGTGCGGTCGAGCCCGTCATGCGCGGGTCGGCCTCGGCGACGGCCGCGCCGGCGATGGCGGCGCGGAAGATCGCGGTGTGCGCGCGGGCCAGCTCGCTGTCGCTCTCGCCCGGGACGTACCCGAAGGCCTCGGCGCCCCGCAGCGCCGGCTCGGGCGACCCGCGGCTCACGCCGAGCTGCAGCCGGCCGTCGCTGATCAGGTCGGCGGCCGCGGCGTCCTCGGCCATGTACAGCGGGTTCTCGTAGCGCATGTCGATGACCGCCGTGCCGATCTCGATGCGGCTGGTCCGGGCGGCGATCGCGGCCAGGAGCGGGAACGGCGACGCGAGCTGCCGGGCGAAGTGGTGCACGCGCACGTAGGCGCCGTCGAGGCCGATCTCCTCGGTGGCCACCGCCAGCTCGATCGTCTGCATCAGCGCGTCGCGCGCCGTGTGCGTCTGCGACCCCGGCACCGGCTGCCAGTGGCCGAACGAGAGGAACCCGATGCGCTTCATCGTGCGGGCCGCGACGCCCGCTCAGACCGTGCTGCGTTGCGACTCATGGCGAGGATTGTGTCGCGCGGCGCCGGTCGCGTCCAACACGCCCGGCCCTCGCTTGGGTCACGTGACTGCCGTGCCGCTCAGGACCGGTGGTGGTCGACGATCTCGATGTTGTTGCCGTCGGGGTCCAGGACGTAGGCGGCGTAGTAGCCGGGGTGGTACTGCGAGCGCTCGCCCGGCACGCCGTTGCTGCGATGGCCCGCCGCGAGCGCGTCGGCGTGGAAGCGCTGGACGCCGGCGTCGTCGCCGGGAAACGCGAGGTGCAGGTGCTCGGTCGCCGGCCCCGGGACGAGCCGGAACCAGCCGCCGGCCGGGCCGGTGAAGGTGGCGCCGTCCTGGTTGGCCTCGGCGACCGCGAAGCCCGCCGAGGCGCCGACGATGGCGTAGAACGCGGTCGCGGCGGCGAGGTCGGCGACGCCGAGGACGAGGTGGTCGATCGCCGACTCGGGGGGCCGCCGCGCGCCCGTGAAGAGCGCTTCGAACCGGTTGCCGGACGGGTCGCGCAACGTGGCGCCGTAGGCGCGGTCGCCGCGGTCGGGGCGCGCGCCGGGCTCGGTCTCGCCCTCGATGCCGGCGGCGGCGCTGCCGGCGTCCCAGAAGTCGTCCACCTGGTCCCGGGACGGGGCGGTGAACGCGAGGTGCGCGCCGCCGGTGACCGGATGGTCCGCGTCGGTCTGCGTGACGATGAAGTCGCGCCACATCGTGAACGTCGCGCTCTCGTAGCTCGTGTCGAGGCCCAGCGGCGTCAGCACGGTGTCGAAGAGCTGCTGCGCGGCACCGCGGTCGGGCACGCGGATGGTGACGTGATCGAACATCGAGCTCCTGGGTTTGGTGGCGACCGTAGCGCGTGTCAATATATACAGACCTGTCTAGTACGATGGCGGCATGGCTGCGAAGACCACCCCTCGGCTGCCGGCGCGCGACCGGCTCCTGGCGTCCGCCGACGAGCTGTTCTACGCGCACGGCGTCAACGCGGTCGGCATCGACCGCGTCATCGAGCACGCCGGCGTCGCGAAGGCGAGCCTGTACAGCGCGTTCGGCAGCAAGGACGAGCTGATCCGCGCCTACCTGCTCGGTCGTCACACCACCTGGGCGGCGCGGATCACCGAGGCCCTCGAGGCGCGCTACGACACGCCGCGCGAGCGGTTGCTCGGCGTGTTCGACGTGCTGGGCGAGCTGTTCGCCGAGCCGTCGTTCCGCGGGTGCGCGTTCACCAACGCCAGCGCGGAGGCCGAGCCGGGCAGCAGCGTCGAGGAGGTCGCCGGCGAGTTCCGCGGCTGGCTCCACGCCCTGTTCGGCGAGCTCGCCGGGGAGGCAGGGGCGACGGACCCCGAGCAGCTGGCCCGCCGGCTCGTGCTGCTCTACGACGGCGCCTCGACCACGGCGCAGATGGACCACGACCCGACGGTGGCCGCGGATGCGCGGGCGGTGGCGGAGATGTTGGTGGATGGGGCGGTGCCGGCGAAGGGTCGGTCCTCGGCGGGGCGTCGGCGGTCTCCGGGCGGAGGTCTGTAGAGGCGAGACATCCCGAGGGGTTGTAGCCGCCGCGCTTGCCGTGGACAGACAAGTCTGTATAGTGCTCTTCACGAGGCAGACAGATCGGTCTGCTCGCCAAGACTCAGGGAGCGCGTCATGTCCATCACGCACAACCACGACCTCACCGGCCAGCGCGCGCTCGTGACCGGAGCCACGTCGGGCATCGGCCGCGCGATCGCCTTGCAGCTGGCGGCCGAGGGCGCCGAGGTGGTCGTCCACGGTCGCGATGCCGCGCGCGGCGCGGAGACCGTCGAGGTCATCACTGCGGCCGGCGGCAAGGCCGAGTTCGCGGCCGCCGACCTCGGCAACGCGGACGACACCAGACGGCTGGCCGAGGAGGTCGGCGACGTCGACATCCTGGTCAACAACGCCGGCATCTCGGTGTGGGGGTCGACCGGCGAGTTCGACGCCGGCGCCTACGACGCGATGTTCGCCAGCAACGTCCGCGCGCCGTTCCTCCTCGTCGGCGCCCTCGCGCCGGCGATGGCCGCTCGCGGGAAGGGGAGCATCCTCAACGTCAGCAGCATGGCGGGCGACATCGGGATGGCCGGTGGCGCGGCGTACGGCGCGACCAAGGCGGCGCTCGAGGCGCTGACGCGGTCGTGGGCGGCGGAGTTCAGCCCCAGCGGCGTGCGGGTCAACGCGATCGCTCCGGGCCCGGTCTACACCCCGACCCCGTCGGGTCGGGACTTCATCACCTCGCTCGGCGAGACCACCCAGATGAACCGGGCGTCTGAGCCGGAGGAGATCGCCGATGTGGCGGCCTTCCTGGTCTCGCCGCGGGCCAGCTACGTCACCGGCGCGACCATCGCCGCCGACGGCGGCCGGACCGCGATCTAGCCCCCGGCGCAGGGGCGCCGTCGAGCGACGGCGGGGTCGCGGCGCCAGTGTCGTCGTCGCCCGCGCCGAGCCCGTACCGTACGCGCCGCCCATGCTGTTCGCCGACCTCGCCGCCACCTCCGCCGCCGTGGGCGCCACGCGCTCGCGCAAGGAGAAGGCCGCGCTGCTCGGCGACGCGCTGCGGCAGCTGGCGCTCGGGGAGGTCGAGCCGGGCGTGGCGTACCTCAGCGGCGAGCTGCGCCAGCGGCGCACCGGCGTCGGCTGGTCGGTGCTGCGGGAGCTGCCGCCCGCCGCCGGGCAGCCCGAGCTCGAGGTCGGCGACGTCGACGCGGCGCTGGAGCGCATCGCCGCGCTGGCGGGAGCGGGCTCGCAGGCCGCGCGTCGTGAGGCGGTCGCGGAGCTGATGGGCCGCGCGACGACCGAGGAGCAGGCGTTCCTGCGCGCGCTGATCGGCGGGGAGGTGCGGCAGGGCGCGCTGGCGGGCGTCATGGCCGAGGCGGTCGCGGCGGCAACCGGGATCCCGCGCACGGTCGTCGATCGCGCAACGATGCTGCGCGGTGACGCGCGCGTGGTCGCCGAGGTCGCGCTGCGCGAGGGGCAGGAGGGGCTCGCCGGCTTCCGGCTGCAGGTCGGCCGGCCGCTGGGGCCGATGCTCGCGTCGCCGTCGGCGTCGCTGGAGGAGGCGATGGAGCGCGTCGGCGAGGGGCTGGTGGACTGGAAGCTCGACGGCGCTCGGATCCAGGTCCACCGCGACGGCGACGACGTGGCGATCTTCAGCCGCTCGCTGGACGACCTGACGG
>JAOPZP010000267.1 GCA_025964055.1 Conexibacter sp. | reverse complement strand
TCCCGTAGAAGTCGCCCGTGTCCAGGAGCGTGATGCCGGCGTCGAGCGCGGCGCGGATGGTCGCGATGCTCTCCGCGCGATCCGCGGGACCGTAGAGGTCCGACATCCCCATCGCGCCCAGCCCGAGGGCCGAGACGCGGGGACCGTTGGAGCCAAGCGTTCGTGTCTGCATGCCGCCATGGTGTCAAGACGACTGACAGCTGTCAATATCTGTCATCAAGACATGCTCACCGGCCTGGGGACAGTCCCCCTATTGGCACGCACACTGCAGAAAAGGGATCAGTGGAGGTCGAGGGCTCGTTGGACGAAGGCGCTCCAGGTGGCGCGGGAGGCTGTCCGGGCGGCGGCGTCGAGGTGGGGCTCGATGCGCTCGGCGGGCGAGAGGAGGCCGTCGAGGTCGCGGACGTCGGCGCGCAGGCCGGCGCCGACCAGCGCCAGGCCCGCGGCGCCGGCCACGGTGGCGTCGGCTCCCGAGCGCTCGACCGCGATGCCCAGCACGTCGGCCTGCAGCTGGCAGAGCAGCGAGCTGCTGGTCAGGCCGCCGTCGATGCGCAGCAGGTCGACGCCGCCCATCGCGTCGACGACGTCGCCCACCCGGTGGACGATCGCCTCGACCGCCGCGCGGGCGATGTGCGCCTTGGTCGACCCGGCCGTCAGTCCGGCGATGACCGCACGGGCGTCGGGACGCCACCACGGCGCGCCCGCACCGGCCAGCGCCGGCAGCACCCGCACGCCGCCGGCGTCCGGAACCGTGGCGGCGAGCTCGGTGAGCGCCTGGGGATCGGCCGCCATCCCCAGCGTCCCCGCCAGCCACTCCAGCAGCGCGCCCGCGGTGAACACGCCGCCGTCCAAGGCGTACTCGATGCGCCCGGGGACCTGCCACGCGACGGTCGGCAGCAGGCCTTCGGCGTGGGCCGGCGTCGTGCCGGCGTGGGCGAGGACGAAGACGCCCGTGCCGTAGGTCGCCTTGGCGCGGCCCGGCACGGTGCAGCCGGCCCCGGCCAGCGCGGCCTGCTGGTCGCAGACGCGCGCCCGGAGCGGGAGGTCGACCGGCCAGCGGTCGTGGCGCAGGGTGCCGAGGTCGCCGACCGTGGGCCGGACCTCGGGCAGGGAGGTGCGCGGGATGCCGAAGGCCGCGCACAGCGCGGTGTCCCAGCCCACGTCGCCGAGCACCTGCAGCGCGGTGCGCGACGCGGTGCTCGGGTCGGTCGCCCAGCCCGCGCCGAGGCGATCGCTCAGCCACGCGTCGACCGTGCCCAGCCGGACGTCGGTCCCGTACTCGCGCACGAGCCACGCGAGCTTGGGCGCCGAGAAGTACGGGTCGGGCGGCAGCCCCGTGCGGGCCAGCAGCTCGGGCGCGACGTCGTCGTAGACGTCGGCCCCGCGCTTGTCCTGCCAGACGATGATCGGCGAGACCGGCTCGCGGGTGACCGGATCCCAGGCCAGGACCGACTCGCCCTGGTGGTCGAGCCCCGTCGCGACGATCGGGCGGCCCTCCGCGGCGGGGAGCACCTCGGCGACCGCGTCGAGGACCGCCTCCAGGACCTCGCCGGCGTCCTGCTCGACGCGCCCCGGCGCGGGATGCGCCGTCGCGACCGGCCGGCGCGCGGCCGCGATCGGCTGCAGGCGCGCGTCGAACAGCGTGACCTTGACGGCGGTGGTCCCGTCGTCGATGCCCAGGACCAGCGGAGCGTCGGCGCTCATGCGCGCTCGCCGGCGAGCGCGGCGCGGTGCTCGGCCGAGCGCCGCCACCACGGGCTCGCACTGCCAGCCGCAGGGTCGCCGCCCGGCCGCAGCTCGTCCTCGGGGCGATCGCCCAGCCCGGCCAGCGCCACGACGCGCTCGGCGATCGCCAGCGACGCGGTCAGGCCGGTCGAGCGGATCGCCGCCGCGTGGATCAGGCGCGGGTCGGCGTCCGAGCGGCGCACCACGTAGTTGGCGCCGTCGCAGCCGGCGGGGCGCAGGCCGGCGTACGCGAACGCCGGCTCCGCGCCGGCCAGCGGCGGGTGCATCGCCGCCGCCTTGGCCAGGATCTCGTCGCGCGCCTCGGGCCGCACCGACCAGTCCTCCTCGTCGAGGTCGACCGCGGTCGGCCCGGCGATCGTCCGGCCGTCGAGCGTGCCGAAGACCAGCACGCCCTTGGTCCGCGCGGTCGGCACCGGGAGCAGGATCTGCTCCGGGGGAGCGACGTCGAACACGAAGAACTCGCCCTTGCGCGGGAAGACGTCGAAGCTCGCGTCCCCGTAGAGCCGCGCGACCCGACCGGCGCCGAGGCCCGCGGCGTTCACCACCATGTCGCCGGCCACGGGCTCGCCGACCCGCACGCCCGTGCGGATCGCCGCCCCGTGCCGGACCGCGGCGGCGGCGAGCGCGCCCGCGAACGCGACCGGGTCGGTGATGCCCTCGCCCGGGACCTCGAGCGCCCCGTCGCCGGCGCGCACATGGACCTCGACTCCGTTGGCGGCCGCGTTGGCGGCGAGCCCTGCGATCACCGCGCCGTCGGCCTCACCATGCGGCGTCAGCAGCGCCCCGACGCGCGCGAACGGCACCCCGAGCGCAGCGAGCACCGGCGGGCGCAGCAGCGCCGCGCGCAGGATCAGCTCGGTCTCCAGCTCGCCCGGCTTCGAGTCGAACCCGGTGTGCAGGATCCCCGAGTTCGTGCCGCTGGCGGCCAGCGCCAGCCTGTCCTGGGCCTCCAGCAGCGTGACCGCCGCGCCCCGGCGGGCGAAGGCCAGCGCGCACGCGAGCCCGACCACGCCCCCGCCGACGATCGTGACCTCCGGCTCGGCGCTCATGGCTCCTTCTTGCCGGGGTTGAACAGGCCCTTGGGGTCCAGCGCGGCCTTGACGGCGCGCTGAGCCGCCACGGCCGCCGGCGCCCACTGCGCCGACAGCTGGCCGGCCTTCAGCAGGCCGATGCCGTGCTCGCCGCTGGCCGTCCCGCCGAGCTCGCGGGCCATGGCGAACAGGTCGCGCGCGGCCGCGTCGGCGCGCTCGCGCATCTCGGCGTCGCCGGGCTCCAGCAGGAACGAGGAGTGCAGGTTGCCGTCGCCCGCGTGGCCCCACGAGCAGCCCTCCAGCCCGTGGCGCGCGCCGATCGCGACCGTGCCCTCGATCGCCTCGGCCAGGCGGTCGACCGGGACCGCGATGTCCTCAGACAGCTTCTCGCCCAGCGCCGCGCGCACGGCGATCGACACGCCCTCGCGCCAGCGCCAGACCTCGCCGGCCGGCGGCGCGACGGCGCCCACGCCCAGCGCCTCCAGCAGCGCGTCGCGGTCCTCCTCGGACTCGGCCTCGCAGACCACCAGCAGCCCCGCGCCCGCGGCGCCGGGCAAGAACGGCGGCGGCGCCGCGACGATGCAGCGCGCGTCGAGGTACTCGACCGCCGCCGGCACGACCCCGCTGCCCAGCACCGCGTCGATCGCCTCGCACCCCTCGCGCACGGTCGGGAACGCCGCCGCGACCGGCAGCGCGGCCGCCGGTGCCGGCACGAAGCGCAGCCAGGCCGCGGTGAGGATCCCGAGCGTCCCCTCGCTCCCGATCAGCAGCGACCGCAGGTCGTAGCCCGCCACGTCCTTGCGGACCGCGCCGCCGAAGCTCACCAGCTCGCCCGGCGCCAGCACGACCTCGACGCCGGTCACCCACCGCCCGGTCACGCCGTACTTGAAGGCGTGCGGGCCGCCCGCGTTGGTCGCGAGGTTGCCGCCCAGCTGCGACTGCTCGGCCGCGCCCGGGTCCGGCGGGAACAGCAGGCCGTTCTCCCGCGCGCGCCGCGCGATCGTCGCCGTGATGACCCCCGCCTCGGCCTCCATCCGCCACGACAGCGGGGCGAAGCTGCGCACGCGATCCAGCCGGTCCAGCGCGATGGCCACCGTGTCGCGCGCGCCCTCGCCGTCGACCGGCACGATCCCGCCGCTGTAGCCGCTGCGCCCGCCGACCGGGACCATCGCGACGTCGCGCTCGTAGCACCAGGCCACCACCGCGGCGACCTCGGCCGCAGCGGCCGGATGCACGAGCACCGGTACGCGTCCGGCCAGGCCGCTGGCGTCGGCCAGCGCGACGTCGGACTCGACGTGATCGGCGCCAACCAGCCTCGCAAGATCGCCCTGCATGGCCTCCACCGTACCCTCGAACGAGCCGATGCCCGAGGGCGACACCATCCACTACGCCGCCAACCGGATCCGCCCGGTCCTGCTGGGCCGGATCCCCGACGAGATCCGCACGCCACACCCGCGCTTCGGGCGCGACCGGTGGCCCGAGCGCCTGGCCGATCGCGCCGTCGAAGCGGTCGAGGCGCACGGCAAGCACCTGTTCCTGCGCTTCGCCGGCGACCTCACGATCCATTCCCACCTGCGGATGACCGGCGCCTGGGGCGTCTACCCCGAGGGGCGCCGCTGGGGCTTCTCGCCACGCAGCGCCTGGCTCGTCCTGCGCGCCCAGGACACCGACGTCGTCCAGTTCCACGGCCCGCTGCTGGAGCTGCTCTCCGAGACCCGCCGCCGCTTCGACCTGCGGCTCGGCATGCTCGGCCCCGACATCATCAAGGAGGACTTCCGCGAGGACGTCTTCCTGCGGCGGCTGCGCGAGGACGACCCGACGCGCGGCATCGGCGACGCCCTGCTGGACCAGCGAACGATCGCCGGCATCGGCAACCTCTGGAAGGCCGAGGCGTGCTGGCTGGCGCAGGTCGACCCGTGGCGCCCGACCGCGTCCGTCTCCGACGACGAGGCCCTCCGAATGGTCCGCGAGGCCCAGCCGCTCATGCGCCAGTCGGCGCTGGACGGCAACCAGAAGCGCCACCGCCACGTCTACCGCGCGGCGGGCCGCCCGTGCCCGCGCTGCGGGACGCCGATCCAGTCCCGCGGACAGGGCGACGACAACCGAACGACATACTGGTGTCCCGGATGTCAGACCTGACCAGACAGCAGCGGGCCCTGCGGCGCATCGGCCACAAGGGCGCCGACCACATCGCCCCCGGCAACACGACCGCGAGCTTCGACGCCGCGATCGCGCACGGGTGCGACATGGTGGAGTTCGACGTCCTGCCCGAGCGCGCGCCTGGCGGCGGGCTCACCGGCCGCCTCGTCCTGGCCCACGACTACAAGGCCGCCGAGCGCGGGCGGTCGCTGACGCTGGAGGAGGGACTCGACCACCTGTGCACGCCGGCCTTCGACGGGATCGACCTCGACGTCGACCTCAAGACCACCGGCTACGAGGAGCGCGTCGTGGCCGCGCTGCGCGAGCGCGGCATGGAGCAGCGGACGCTGATCTCCACCATGGAGGTCTCGTCGTTCCCGGTCATCCGGGCGCTGTCGGACACGATCCGGCTCGGCTGGTCGGTTCCCAAGGTGAAGCACAACTACCTCGCCCACCCGGCGACCAAGGGCGTGGCCATGGCCATGCTGGCCGTCCTGCGCCGCACCATCCCCCGGACGATGGCGCGGGCGATCCGCGCCGGCGAGGTGGACGCCGTCATGTCGCACTACGCGCTGGTCACCCCGTACTTCGTGCGGACGGTGCGCGGCGCGGGCGGCGAGCTCTACGTCTGGACCGTCGACGACGCCGACCACATCCGCCGCTTCGAGCAGATGGGCGTGACCGGCATCATCACCAACGACCCGCGGCTGTTCGGGCCGCTGGACCCGACTACGGCTTGACGACGCACTCCGCGGCGCTGAACCCCTTGGGGTCGGCGCCGAAGGTGCCGGGGTGCCCGGAGCGCGTGCGCTTGACCGCGCTGCGGACCGCGTCGGTGGACTTGCCCTTGCGCCACTCATAGGACACCACGCCGCGCAGGCGGTAGGTCTGCCCGGCGGGCGGCGGCGTGATCGAGAAGTTCCAGCCCGACTCGCGGCGGCGGTAGGTCGCGGCGCCGACCATGCGCCAGCCCGAGTCGAACGTGGCGTCGGTCGGCGCCCACTTCTGCGTCGAGGGCCGGAAGTACTGCACCTGGAAGCGCATGTACATCTTCTCCGTCGTGCGCCCCGACCCGGGCATCGAGGCCCGGATGCCGATCGTGTCCGGGTGCTTGGCCGTGTCGCAGATGTTGATGGTCGCCCACAGCAGCGGCGATTTGTCGATCGTCGGCGCGTTGGCGGCCACGGCGCTCGAGGCTCCCGCGGCCAGCACGACGGCGGCGAGGAGGGCGACACGGCGCGGAGCGAGCACGGGCGAAATGTACCGGCGTGTGATGGGACGGCCGCGGAACCGTAGTGTCGTCGTGGGAACAGTCATGGAGCTCTCGACCTCCGAACCGACGACCGCCCGGTTCGATGCGCTGTATCGCGAGACGGCGTCTGACGTCTTCGCCTACGTGCTGACGCTGCTGCGCGACCGCGCCGCCGCCGAGGACGTCACCGCCGCCGCCTTCGAGCGCGCCTACCGGCGCCAGGGCAGCTTCGACGCGCGCCGCGGCACCCAGCGCGCGTGGCTCTTCGGCATCGCG
>JAOPZP010000236.1 GCA_025964055.1 Conexibacter sp. | reverse complement strand
TCGCTGCTCCTCAGTGGCTCATCCCGGCCGCCTCGAGCGCGCCCGAGGACGTCTCGAAGACGCGCCCGTAGACCATCCGTCCGTCGCGGAGCCGGAACAGCCAGCCCGCCGGCGAGTCGACCACGCGGCCGGCGCCCCAGGCGTAGACGCGTCCCGTCGCGACCACGATGCCGTCCCGGCCCTCGTGGAACTCGTCCGGGGAAGGACGCAGCTCCTGCCAGACGCGCGCGACGTCGGCGAGATAGGCGCGCATGCCGTCGTAGCCGCGGTACGGCTCGCCGCCGCCGGCCACGCGCGCCGTCACGGGCTCGAACACCACCTCCGGCGCGCACAGCGCCACGACGGCGTCGGCATCGCGGTGCTCGAACGCGGCGAAGATCTGCTGCACGACTTCGACGTTGAGCGACGCCACGCGGCCACTATGGCAGTACCGTGCGCGCCCATGCGTCTGGTGACCTTCCACGATGCCCACGGCACGCTTCGCGTCGGACGGCTCGACGGCGCGGACGGCGACGTCCGGGTCGTGGAGCTCGCCGCACGGTCCATGCTCGACTGGCTCCGCGGCGACGGCCACGCCCCGACCGGCCGCGACCACGCCCTCGGCGACGTCCTGCTGTTGGCGCCGATCGCCGACCCGCCGAGCGTCCGCGACTTCTTCGCCTACGAGGGTCACGTGGCCACCGGCTCGCGCCTGCGCGGCCGCGACGCCATCCCGGAGGCCTGGTACGCGGCGCCGACGTTCTATTTCTCCAACCCCGCCTCGATCCAGGGCCCCGGCACGCCCGTGCGCCGCCCCGAGGGCTGCGAGTGGCTGGATCTCGAGCTGGAGATCGCCGCGGTCATCGGCGAGGGCGGCGAGATCGCCGGGTTCACCCTGCTCAACGACTGGAGCGCCCGCGACATCCAGCGCGCCGAGATGGAGGTCGGCCTCGGCCCGGCCAAGGGCAAGGACTTCGCGACGTCGATCGGGCCGTGGCTCGTCACGCCCGACGAGCTGCCGCTGGAGGACGGGCGCCTGCGGCTCACCGCGACCGCCTCGCTCAACGGCGAGGAGATCGTCAGCAGCGACGCCGGCGTCATGCATTGGAGCTGGCCGCAGCTGGTTGCGCACGCGGCGAAGGAGACGCACCTGCGCCCGGGCGACATCCTCGGCTCGGGCACGCTCGACGGCGGCAGCCTGCTGGAGATCAACGCCGCGGGCGGTCTCGGCGGCGAAGTGCGCTGGCTGACGCCCGGCGACACGGTGACGATCGAGGCCCCGGGCCTCGGCCGCCTCAGCGCCCCGATCGTCTAGACGCGCACGCGCGCGTCTAGAAGTTCAGCCCGAGCTGCGCCGCGGGGTAGCGCGGCACGCCGTCCTCGACGACGGCGAAGTCGGTGACGACATGGGTGTCGAGCTTCGCGTCGGGACCGACATGGAGGACTTCCCAGCCACGGACCGCCAGCGCGTCGGCCAGCAGGCGCCGGTGGCACTTGTCCCACGCCGCCTCGGCGCACATGACCGCCGTCCGGCGCGCCGTCGCCAGCGCCTCCAGGCGCACCAGGCCGCGGGCGAACTCTCCGGAGAGCACGTGGTCGGCGTAGCCGCGGAACTCCTCGAGCTCCCAGCCGTCGTTGCGCGATCCCGGGACGGGGTCGCGGTGGCCGCCGAGCTCGGGCAGGTGCGCGTAGGCGATGCCGCGCGGCGCCAGCTCGACCGCGAGCGCGTCGTCGTCGTAGTGCGGCTGGCGGCGCGAGCGCGGCCAGCGGCGCACGTCGGCGACCTGCACGATCCCGTGGGCGCGCAGCAGCTCGGCGAGGCCCTCGAGCGGATGCGACGAGTGTCCGACGGTGAAGATCGTGCCCGGCACGGGCCTCAGGATGCCAGTGCGAGCTCGGTGCGGCGCGTGCCGAACTCGGCGGAGACCTCCACGAGCACGTCCAGCATCGCCTGCTTGGCGGGCGAGCGGAACGCGTCGGCCAGCGTCGTGGCGACGATCCGGCGCACGGGCGGGCGGGCGCCGAGCGAGCGGACGACGACGTCGTCGCGGACGGCGACGAGCGCGAGGTCGGGGATGAACGACACGCCCATCCCGGCCGCGACGAAGCCCTGGATCGCGTGGTAGTCGTCGAGGTTGAACGCGATGCGCGGCTCGAAGCCCGCCGTCTGGCAGGCGCGCAGGAAGATGCTCACGTCGGGGCAGGTGCCGGTCGTGCCGATCATCCACGAGTCCCCGGCGAGGTCGGTCAGCCGCAGCCGCGCCCGGCCGGCCATCGGGTGGTCCCGATGCAACATGATGTACATGGGATCGTCGAGCAGCGTGACCGTGTGGACGTCGCTGGGCCCGCGGGTCGCGAACGTGGCCTCGATCGAGAGCGCGATGTCCGCCTCGCCCGTGCGGAGCATGCGCAGCCCGTCGTCGGGCTCGGCCGGGTGCAGCGAGAGGTCGACGCCCGGATGGCGCTCGCGGAACCGCGCGACGGCGAGCGGCATCAGCGTCGCGCAGGCGCTGGGGAACGCGGCCAGGCGCAGGCGGCCGCCGCGTAGGCCGGCGATGGCCTGCAGCTCGTCCTCGGCGTCGGCCAGGCGGGCGAGGATCGCGTCGGCGTGGCAGACGAGCGCGCGGCCGGCGTCGGTCATCCGCACGCCGCGGGCGCTGCGCTCCACCAGCCGCGATCCGGCCTCGCGCTCGAGTGCGGCGATCTGCTGGGAGACCGCCGACTGGGTGTAGGACAAGGCCTCGGCGGCGGCGGAGAAGGAGCCGTGCGACGCCACCTCACGGAGCACGCGCAGGCGGCGGACGTCAAGCATAAGCGCAACTTACTCTACCGGTCACCAAATGTCATTTGAGCTACTGGCTTCCGAAGGCCATCATCCTGGTCATGTCCGGCAGCGCCCTCCCCTCCCCCTCCGCCTTCGCCTTCGCCGACGCCGTCGTCATCCGGCCCGCCTACCCCGACGACGCCGCCACGCTGCAGCGCCTCGCGGCGCTCGACAGCCGCCGTCCGCTGCGCGGGCGCGTCCTCCTCGCCGAGCGCGACGGCCGGCCGGTCGCCGCGCTGTCGATCGACGACGGGCGGATCGCCGCCGACCCCTTCGCCCCCACCGCCGACCTGGTCGCCCTCCTCCGGGTGCACGCCGCCGATGTGGCAGCGCGTTCCGGCCGGCGCCGGGATCTCCTCCGGCGTGTGGGAGCGGACCCCCGCTGGCGCCCCGCGTTCGCGCGCGGGTAGCCACGGGACGGATGCGCCGCGGCGTCGACCCCTCCGCCACGATCCTCTCCCGTCCGCGGGAGTGGCGGGTGTGGTCGGCGCTCGGCGCCATCTACGTCATCTGGGGATCGACCTACCTGGCGATCCGGCTCATGGTCGAGACCGTGCCGCCCGCGCTCGGCGCCGGCGTGCGGTTCGTGCTGGCCGGCAGCGCGATGCTGGCGGTGATCGCCGCCCGCCGCGGCGGGCCGAGCGCACTGCGGCTCCCCCGCGCGCAGCTCCTGGCCTGTGCGGTGGTCGGCACGCTCCTGGCCGCGGGCGGCAACGGCCTCGTGACGGTCGCCGAGAAGGACGTGCCGTCGGGCCTCGCCGCGCTGCTGGTCGCCACGGTGCCGCTGTGGATCGTGCTGTACCGGACGCTGAGCGGCGACCGCG
>JAOPZP010000215.1 GCA_025964055.1 Conexibacter sp. | reverse complement strand
TCGCCGGGGGCGCCCGCCCGACCCGCAGCCGCGCCGCCGCCTCGCGGGTCGCCGCCGCCGGAGCGATCCCGAGCTGGCCGCGCAGGCGTTCGCCGAGCCGGTCGTAGACCGAGAAGGCCGCGGCCCGCTCGCCGGCGTCGGCGAGGCGCTCCATGAGATCGCGCGCCGCGGCCTCGTCGAGCGGGTCCAGCGCCAGCCGACGGCGCGCGTGCTCGACCGCCGCGGCCGGCGTCGGTGCCTGGTCGGCCAGCTGCGTCAGCGCGGCGGCGAGGCGCTCGGCGTGCCGGTCGCGCGCCTCGAGCACCCAGTCGTCGTCGAAGTCGGCCAGCAGCGGCCCGCGGCAGAGCGCGACGGCCGCGTCGAGCTCTCCGGCCGCGAGGTGGCGATCGAAGTCCTCCAGGTCGGTGGCGCAGCGCAGGCCGATGCGGTCGCGCGTCGTGACCAGGAGCTCGGCCGCGGCGTCGCCGCCGAGCAGGCGGCGCGCCGTCCACACCGCGCTGCGCAGCGACGCGCGGGCGCTCGTGTCCAGCACATCGGGCCAGAAGCGGGCCGCCACCGTGCCCCGGGGATGGTCGCCCGGATGCAGGGCCAACCACCCCAACAACGCCCATGCCCGACGGCTGGGGGGCGCGGGCACGAGCCGGGTGTCGACCTCGACCTCCAGCTCGCCAAGAAGCCGGACGCGCAACACGTGCCGAGTCTAATCGCGCCGTGGTTGACGCGCCATTGACGGGTGGGTGACGGGTGCACGGCACGCTGACCCCATGACCACCACACCCACCACATCCACCGCGTTCGACACCGCCGCCCTGCGCCGCGGCGTCGAAGGCCGCGACCCCGCCGCGCTCGCCGAGCTCTACGCCGGGGACGCCACCGTCGAGATCGCCGACGCCGCCCACGGGCCCAGCGACCCGCTGCGCCTGGAGGGCCGCGACGCGATCGCCGCCCAGCTGCGCGACGTCTACGGCCGCGACATGGAGCACCGCGTCGAGCTGGCCACCGCCACCGACGACGCGCTGGCCTACACCGTGCGCTGCGCCTACCCCGACGGGGTGCTCGTGCGCTGCGTGTCGATCGCCGAGCTGCGCGACGGCCGGATCGCGCGCGAGATCATCGCGCAGGCCTGGGACTCGTAGCGCCGCGCTGCAGGGCGCCGCTCTCCGCCGCCGGTCGCCGTCAGAACCCCATGTGGTTCGGGTTGATCGGCGGCCGCGGGTCGTCGCGGGGCGGCTCCGGGCTTCCCCGCTCCTCGGTCCGCCCCCGCTTGACCGGTGGCGCGAGGCCGGGGATCTTCAGCTTGAACTTGCGCCCGTCGCTCGTCGTCAGCTCCTGGGGCTTGGGGTCCAGCGGCTCGCCGGGAATCGGGCTCATGGATCGAGGCTACTCCGGGGTCCCGCGTTCCGCGAGCATGCATGACGTGAGCGCGGCCCGTGTTGGTTTCCCACCACCCCGAGCTCGCTGGGGAGAACTGCTCATGACCATCACCGCCGGCGACGCGACGTTGGGCGGCATGGACGATCCCGAGCTCCGGCGGGAGCGGCGTCTGTTCGCGCACCTGTCGGACCCTGCCGATCCGGTCAACGCGGAGGCCGTGTTCGTCCGGTATCGCCCGCTGGCGCGCCACTACGCCGGCCGGTTCCGGGAGACCGGCGAGCCGTTCGAGGACCTGCTCCAGGTCGCCGAGGTCGGCCTCCTGCAGGCGATCCGCCGCTTCGACCCGGCCCGCGGCTGCCGATTCACGGCGTACGCCACGCCGACCGTCCTCGGCGAGCTGACCCGCCACCTGCGTGACGCGACCTGGTTCGTCCACGTGCCGCGCGATCTCCAGGACCTGGCGCTGCGCGTCGAGCGCATGGCACGCGCGCTCACCGTCGAGTCCGGCCGTTCGCCCACGGCCGATGTGCTCGCCGACGCCCTCGGCTGCACGGTCGAGGACGTCGTCGAGGGCCGGATCGCGCTGCGCGCCCAGCGCGCGACGTCGCTGCAGGCGCCGGCCGGCGATCCGGTCGACGGCGACATGACGCTGCTCGACACGGTCGGCGCCGACGATCCCGAGCTGCTCGGGATCGTGGAGCGCGGGGAGCTCGACGCCGTGCTGCGCACGACGCCGCACGGTCACCGCGAGATCATCCGCCTGCGGTACGACATGGACTTGACGCAGGCCGAGATCGGACGCCGCGTCGGCGTGTCGCAGATGCAGGTGTCGCGCGTCCTCACCGAGGCCGGTCGCCGGCTCGAGGAGGCGTGGGCGGCCGACGCCGCGTAGGGCCGGGCGTGGCGCCACCGAGCGCGGCGGCCTCCTCCTCGACGGCCTGGCGCCCCGGATGGTCCTTGGGCAGGTCCTGCGGGATGAGCTCGTCGTGGGCGTCCGGCGTGTCGCCGAGCGGGCGCTGGTCGTCGGCGCCGAGGCCGGGGACCGGATCGGTGTGGTCGTCGGCCGCCGTGTCGACGAGCGCGCCATCGGGCGTCGTCCGCGTCTTCTGGCGCACGTGCGCGAGCCACAGCGCCACGGCGGTCATCGGGATGAGCCCGGCGAGCAGCACGGCGATGGCCTCGTCGATGCCGAGCGCGAACAGGGCCGCCAGGGCGGCCACGGCGTAGAACGCGAAGGTGCCGGTCAAGAACCAGTAGGAGCCGCGGACGCGCGGCTTGCCAGCCTCCGGTCCGGTCGCCAGGTAGATCGCCAACCCGCACGCGATCACCGGGAGCGCGATCCCGACCACCAGCTCCCAGGGGCGCCAGGTCGGATGGGAGCCGTTGAGGATCAGGAGGCTGCCGACGAAGACCAGCAGCCACAGCATGGCGGGATAGCGGCGCATGGTCCTGGTGATGGGTCGATCGCGACCGCGCGTAACAGCCGATCGACGCCCGCGGTTGGCGGTCGGACGTCAGGGCCGCCGCGACGGCGTCAGGGCGTGTCCCGGTGCACCTCGACGACGTCGTAGCGCAGGGCCAGCACGAGGGCCTGCAGCTGGGAGTGGACGCCGAGCTTGCGCAGGATGTTGGCCACGTGGTTGCGCTGGGTGCGGACCGTGATGTGGAGGTCCTCGGCGATCTCGCTGGTGCCGCGGCCGTCGGCGAGCGCCTGCAGGATCTCGCGCTCGCGCGGCGTGATGGACGCCATCGCCGCGCGGTCGTCGTGCTCGCGCTGGCGGTGGCGGCGAGCGAGGGCGATCAGCTCGACCACGTCGTCGAGGGGCAGCAGCGCCTCGCCGGCCTGCAGCCGGCGCAGCGCCTCGGCGAGCTCGGTGAGCGGCGCGCTCTTGTGCAGGGCGGCGGCGGCGCCGCTCTCGATCGCCCTGGCGATCTCGGCCCGGTCGAGCGTCGCCGTCAGCACGATGGCCTGCGCCCGGCGGTTGATCGCCCGGAGCTGCGGGATCAGGTCGCTCCCGTAGCCGTCGGGGAGGCTGAGGTCGACGACGGCCAGGTCGATGTCGACCAGCAGATCCCTGGCCTCGGCGAGGGAGCCGGCCTGGGCCACCACGTCGAAGTCGTCCTCCCGCCCGAGCACGGTCGCGATGGCCTCCCGCACCGCCGTGTGGTCCTCGACGAGCAGCACGCGCGCCGGGCGCGGCGCGCTGCCGTGCGTCCCGGGCAGCGGGATGCCCAGCCGGACCCGCGTGCCGTGGCCGGGGCGCGTGGTGACGTCGAGCCAGCCGTTCTCGGCCGCCGCACGGTCGCGCATGCCGCGGAGGCCTTGTGCGGCGACGTTCGCCGCCGGCCCCGTGGCGTCCTCGAAGCCGCGGCCGTCGTCGCTGACCGTCGCCTGCAGGCTTCCCTCCCGCGCCCCGACCGTGACCGCGATGTGGTCGGCGTCGGCGTGGCGGCGGGCATTGGTGATGGCCTCGCGCAGCACGCGCAGGACCTGCGTCCCGCCGCGTCCGAGCGAGCCGGCCGGGAGGTCGCGCGCGGTGAGCGTCAGGGCGCGCGGGAAGGCGAGCCCCCGCTGGACGTCGATCAGCTCCTCGAGCAGGGCGCTGAACGGGCGGCCTTCGTCGTCGTCGAGGTTGAGGTCGTAGATGGCTCCCCGCAACTGCCGGCCGACGCGCGTCAGCGCCCGCCGGAGCTCGCCGGAGCGCTCCTGGGGCGGCATGGCGGCGATGGCGGCCGACAGCTCGGCGAGCGCGTCGTCGTGGAGGTCGCGGGCGATGCGGCTGCGCTCCGCGTCGCGCACCTGCTCCAGGCGGGCTGCCGCCGCCGCACCCTCGGCCGCGCTCGCGATCAGGTTGGCGACCGCCTGCAGGAAGTGGACGTCACCTTCGGAGAAGTGGTGCGGCTCCTGCGTGAAGGCGCCCAGCACGCCGAACGGCTGGTCGTGCCCCGCGACCACCACGCAGGCCGCGGCGACGATGCCGGTCCCCCGCATCAGCGGCGACGTCGAGAACCGCGGGTCGCGGCGCACGTCGTCCGACACGACCGGCTCGCCCATCATGATGGTGTAGCCCGCCATCGACGACGAACCCCCCGCGGCCCTCGCCGACCCGCCCGCGCCGTCGCTCCATCCGACGCCGGCGCGCTGGACCAGCCCGCCGCCGTTGGGAAGGACCTCCATGAGGCCGACGTGGCCGATCCCGAGCGTGCGGGCCACCAGGAGGACGGTCTCGTCGGTCAGCGCCTGGAGGTCCTCGGTCGCGACGGCCCGCAGGCCGAGGTCGGCGATGAGCGCCTGCTGGTGCTGGCGCCGCGCCTGCTCGGCCTCGGCCTGCTTGCGCTCGGTGATGTCGCGGAGGTAGATCGCCAGGCCCTGCGGCGACGGATAGACGTGGACCTCGAACCACTGCTCGCCCCCGGGATAGGCGAAGTCGAAGGCCTCGGCCCGCTGCTCGCCCAGCGCCCGACGGTAGACCGCCTCCAGCTCCGACCCGGCCACCGCGGGGAGCAGCTCCCACAGGTTCGTGCCCAGCACGTCGGCGCGCTCGAACGCGATGCCCGCCAGCTGGGACGCCAACCGCAGGGCCCGATCGTTGATGTAGATGATGCGCCATTCGCGGTCCAGCCCGTAGAACGCGTCGGTGATGCTCTCCAGCACCTCGTCGAACCGCTTCTGCGATGCGCGCAGCTCGTCGTCGGCGCGGCGCCGCTCGCTGACGTCGCGGTGGATCGCGAGATAGCCGGCCGGCTCACCATGGTCGCCGGCGATGGCCGTGCCGATGACCTCGACGTCGACCGTCGAGTCGTCGCGGCGCCGCGCGGTGAACTGCATGCGCGCCTGCCCCTGCCGCGTGAGCTCGCGCCCGAACGCGGTGGACGGCTCGCTGCCGATCAGCGGTCGTGCCACCTCACCGACGTCGCGCCCGAGCGCCTCGGCGGCGGTCCAGCCGTAGAGCCGCTCGGCTCCCGCGTTCCAGGTCGTGATCGTCATGCCGGCATCGACGGCGACGACCCCGTCCTCCATGCTCTCCAGCAGCCGCTCGTGATCGGCCAGCTGCCGGGCGGCGGCCCGCTCCTGCGTGACCTCGGTCAGCACCAGCACGGCCGCGACGATCGAGCCGTCGTCGTCGTACACGGGCTCCGAGGAGCAGCGGATGTCGACGCGGCTTCCGTCGCCCAGGAGCTGGAAGTACTCCTCGTCGACGATCTCCTCGCCCGTGGTGATCGACCGCACGACCGGCCACATGGCCGGGTCGTAGCGGCGTCCGTCGGAGTGATAGATGTCGAAGACGTCGTCGTCGCGTCCAAGCTCGCCGCCCCGGCGCTCCTCCAGCTCGCCCGCTCGCGCGTTCGCGTACAGGTCGGTTCCGTCGGCCCCGACGATCCGCACCGCCACCGCCAGCTTGCCCACGACCCGCTCCAAGTCGAGGGCGCCAAGCTTGCCGGTCAGATCCATCCGATGCCTCCGCGTGCACGCGTCGGCGGCGAGCGGGAGTGCCCGCGCCACCTATGGCCCCGGGGTGCCCGATGGGGAGCCCGTCAAACCCGCGGCGGCGGTCCTTTTCAAGGTCGGGTGGCCGGCCGGATTCCCTGCTCGTGGCGGCCGCCCCAAACACGAGCGCGACGTCCCGGTCCGGCCCCCGACCGGGCGCCGAGGATGAGGCGTATCTCCCATGACGCCCAGCCGCTCGCCCTCGACTGTGGCGTCCATGACCGTCATCTCCCCAGAGCACGATCAGCGCGCGTCGCTGCAGGCGGAGCGCGAGATGCTCGTCGCCGCCCGGCCGCACGACGCCCCGCGACGCGACGAGGTCGTCGACGCCTTCATGCCCCTCATCGGCTCGGTCGCGCACCGCTACCGCGGCGCACGTGCCGTCGACCGCAGCGAGCTGATGCAGGAGGGGGTCGTCGGACTCCTCCGGGCGCTCGACCGGTACGACCCCGAGCGCGAGACGCCGTTCTGGGCCTACGCGTCCTGGTGGGTCCGCCAGGCGATGCAGCAGCTCGTGAGCGAGCTGACCTGGCCGGTCGTCCTCTCGGACCGCGCGCTGCGCCAGCTGGCCCGCGTCAAGGACGCCCAGCGGCTCTTCGCCCAGGACCACGGGCGCGAGCCGAGCCCGGCCGAGCTGGCACAGCGGACGGGCATGCCCAAGGAGCACCTCGGCTACCTGCTCGCCGCCGAGCGCACCCCGCGCGCGCTGGACGAGCCGGTCGGCGCCAGCCAGGCGGGCGGCAGCTCGCTCGGCGACCTGCTCGCCGACCCATCAGCCGAAGACGCCCTGGAGCACGTGCCGCGCCGCCACGCGGCGTCGCTGCTCGACGAGGTCCTGGTGACGCTCTCGTCCCGCGAGCGCGCGGTGCTGAACCGCCGCTACGGGCTCGACGGGCCCGAGCAGACGCTGCGGGAGATCGCCGGCACGCTCGGCGTCAGCGCCGAGCGCGTGCGGCAGATCGAGCAGGGTGCGCTGGAGAAGCTCCGCGAGACCTGCGACTGGGAGGGCTGAGGCATGGACGTCGCCGAAGTCCAGCGCGAGCGACGGCTGTTCGCTCGCCTGCACGACCCCGACGATCCGCTGGACGCCGACGCCGTGCTGCATCGCTACCTGCCGCTGGCGCGGCGGATCGCCGCCCGGTTCCGTGGGACCGGCGAGCCCTACGACGACCTCCTGCAGGTCGCCAGCCTCGGCCTGTTGAAGGCGATCCGCCGGTTCGACCCGGCGCGCGGCACGATGTTCTCGTCGTTCGCGACGCCGACGGTGCTCGGCGAGCTGCGCCGCCATCTGCGCGACACGACGTGGTTCGTGCACGTGCCGCGCGAGCTGCAGGAGCTCGCGCTGCGCGTGGACCGCAGCGCGCGCCAGCTGACCGTCGACTCCGGGCGCGCGCCGACGGTGCAGGACCTCGCCGAGGCGGTGGGCTGCTCCCAGGACGACGTCCTGGAGGGCCGCAAGGTGCTCGGCGCGCACCGGGCGATCTCGTTCGAGGCGCCGCGCCACGGCGACGGCGAGGACGAGGTCGCGCTCGTCGACACCCTCGGCGACGAGGACGCAGGCTTCGGCGGCGTGGTCGAGCGCGGGGCGCTCGACACGCTGCTGCGCTCGGTCCCGCGGCGCGATCGGGAGATCCTCCGGCTGCGCTACGAGGAGGACCTGACGCAGCGCGAGATCGGTCGCCGCATCGGCGTCTCGCAGATGCAGGTGTCGCGGATCCTGCACCAGGCGCTGGGCCGCCTGCGCGCCGCGTCGCGCGAGCCGCTGTGGGCCGGTGCCGCCGAGCGGCAGGTGACGGCCTCGGGCGTCCGCTGATCGCGCGCGCTCACGAGAGCGCGCGCTGCTCGGCGGCCGCCCGCGCGGGGCCGACGAGCGAGTCCTGCAACCGGCGGGCGGCGTCGAGGTGGTCGCCCGTCCAGAGCATCCTCACCGCGGTGCCGGTGGCCCGGCCGTCGGCGCCGCGCAGGTCGTGGCTGACCGCGTCGACGAGTTGGGCGCCGGCCAGCGCGTCGCCGTCGAGCGGCTCGGGCACCGGGCCGCGCCCGGCGAGGCTGGCGGCGAAGTCGCCGTACCAGCCGGTCATGAGCTCGGTGCCGGCGACCAGCTGCCGCCGCGCCTCGGCGCGGTCGCCGCCCGCGCCATCGTCGCCCTGCCAGAGCTCGAGGACCGCGTCGGCGGCCAGCCGGAGCCCGACCACCCCGGTGACGAGGCTCGTCACCTCGGCCAGCGGGATCGGCTTGGCGCCGCGCTCGGCCACGTAGCCGCGGAAGGTGTCGTCCAGCCGCCGGGAGGCGGCGGCCGCCCGGATCGCCTCGTCGGTCGGCGCCGGGCGCGCCGGAGCGACCGCGTCGCAGCGACCGATCCCGAACGCGACCGCGCCGGCCAGGTAGCTGGCGCTGTCGGCGTAGGCCTCCGACAGCGCGTCGCCCAGCGCCGGGCCCGCCCCGCGGGGCCAGAACAGGATCCCGACCGCGAGGCTCACGGCGCCGCCGAGCGCGACGTCCTCGATCCGCACGAGCCCGAGCCGCCAGCCCGCGGGCTGCAGGAGGTTGAACAGGATCAGCAGCGTCAGCGTGAACGCGGCCTGCCCGGCGGCGAAGGAGATCGCGGCCGGTGCCAGGCCGGCGAGCAGGACGGCCGGCGGGAGCAGGACCCACAAGAGCGTCGTGTCGGTCCCGACGAGCGTGACGATCAGCCCGCCGAGCGCGAACCCGACGGCCGTGCCGACCAGGCCACGCGCGACGTTCTGCCCCGTGCTCAGCGCGTTGGAGCGCAGCACCGCCAGCGTGCCCAAGACCACCCAGAACCCGTGCTGCACGCTGGAGAGGTCGGCGACGAGCACCGAGAGGCCGAGCGCGGCGCCGCCCCGCAGGCTGTTGCGCAGCCACTGCGAGTGGCGCTCGACGTGGGCGCTCGCGCGCTCCTGCGCGGCCGACAGCGGGCCGGCCAGGCCCGGCGGCTGCCGACCCAGGACGCGGTCCATCCAGCTGCGCCGCTCGGCGGCCGCGGCGAAGTCGACGTTGCGGCCGACCTGGGCGACCACGAAGCTCAGCTCCTGCGCGCGGAAGCTCGGGTCCAGCGAGGACACGATCCGGCGCATCTGCGCGCGGTCCTCCGCCCCCGGCGTCGCGGCCCCGGCGTCGTCGGGCAGCCGCGTGGTCGTCGCGTGCTCGAGCTCGGCGAGCGCCCCGCGCATCCGGTCCAGCGCCGCGTGCAGCGCGGCGGGCGAACGCGCCGGCGCGTCGAGCAGGTCGGCGGCTTCCGCCAGCGACGACGCGGCCGCCGACTTGACGATGCACGCGCGGGCGTCGCCGGGGACGAGATGCGGGCGCGGCATCGCCTGGAGGACGAGCTCGTTGAGCCACCGCAGCTCGTCGACGAGCCGCACGACCGCGCGCGCCGCCGTGCTCAGGCCCGTGGGGCGGTACGGCGTGGCGAAGAAGGCGGCGTGGAGGGCGCCGACGGCGCGGTCGGCCTCGGCGATCGCGGCGGCGTGCCGGGCCTCCGACCGCTCGGTGCCACCGCAGAGGACGTGGTCGACCTCGGCGCGCAGGCGCGCCGACAGCGCGCGGCACGCGGCGATCGCCGCCGTGCGCACGGGGTCGCGCGACGGCGCGGGCCACAGCAGCGCGATCGCCAGCAGCGACAAGCCCGACGCCAGCCCCCACCCCGCGAGCCGGTCCGGGATCGACGCGACCGTTCCGGGCAGCGACACCGGCAGGATGAACGCGAGCAGCAGCGTCGTCGTCGCGCCGGCGAGCACGGAGCTGACGACGCCGGCGAAGAGCACGCCGAACCCGACGACGGCCATCGTCGCCGCCGCCAGCCACGTCGTGCCCGAGACCAGGGTCCCGAGGGAGATGAGCACCCCGCAGGCCACGGCGAGCATGGCCTGCGCTCGAAGCCGGTCGCGCATCGGCCCCGGGAAGTCGACGAGCAGGAGCATCGCGAACGAGCCGAAGGCGGCGAACGTGGCGACCGTCGGGTTCCCGATGACCTGGTCGGAGAACGCGAACGCCGCCGGCATGATCAGCGCGGTGCGAGCGGCACGCCGCAGCGCCGCGAACCCGGGATCGTGCGCGCGCAGCCAGTCCAGTCCGGGCAAGGTCCGACGGCGGCGCGAGACCATGGCCCGAGCGTAGCGGCGCTGGTGCCGATCCCTCGTGCCGTTTTGGTGTGGGCTGGTCGGTCAGGCCGATCAGCGGGGAAGGACCTGGTCCTGCGCACACCGGCCGGCAAGCCGGCCGCCGCCGATCAGGCGGGGTCGATCGTGGCGTCCTCGCCCTGCGGATCGCTGGTCAGCGCGTCGCCGGCCGCCGGGTCGCTGGTCAGCGGGTCGTTGCCGAGCGGATCGCCGTTGGCCGGCTGATCGACCCCCACGAGCTTCCGGGCGTCCTTCTTGGCCTTCTTCTCCGCGCGACGCTCACGGACGCGGTTCTCGCGGTCCATCTTCGCCATCGTCGTCTTCTTCTTGCCGCTGGAGGCCATGCGGTCCGTCCCTTGCTGTGGGTTTCCCAGCACGTCGCTGCCGCGCGGGCTGGTCGTCACGCCGCTGCGGCGTACGACGGAGGGCCCGCGGCCGCGGGCCCTCCGATGCTGCTGATCCTGCGTCGCCTAGATGACCTGGACGTTCGCCGCCGCGGGGCCCTTGGGACCCTCCTCGGCGTCGAAGCTCACCTTCGCGCCCTCGGCCAGCGACTTGAAGCCGCTGCCCTGGATTGCGTTGTGATGGACGAACAGGTCCTTGCCGGCGTCATCGGGCGTGATGAAGCCAAAGCCCTTGTCGTCGTTGAACCACTTCACGGTTCCGGTAGCCATCGGGTTCCCTCCAAGACATGTGCACTGCGAACGCGGAGGGTGCTGCGAGGCAACGACTGCGGAAACGCGGGACACTGCGGTGGCCGAGCGGACGCCCGACCTGTACAACAAGTCTAGCGGTCCGGTG
>JAOPZP010000177.1 GCA_025964055.1 Conexibacter sp. | reverse complement strand
CGCCACGGCACCGGGGTCGGGGCCGGTGGCCCCGACCGGCGCGAGCCGGGCGATCGGCTGGCCGAGCGCGACGGTGTCGCCCTCCCGGGCGACGATCACGAGCACGCCGGCGGCCTCGGCCTCGTGGGCCATCGTCGCCTTGTCGGTCTCGATCTCCACGATCTCCTGGCCGGCGGCGACGGTCGCGCCGTCCTCGACGAGCCAGCGCACGACCGTCCCCTCCTCCATGGAGTCGGAGAGGCGGGGCATGAGGACATCGGTGGTCGCGGCCAGCACTGACATGGGCAACTCGCTGTGAGGTCTAGACGAACGCAACGGCCGATCGGCCGAGCGACTGTGCGGCGTCACATTACGGAAGTCGGCCCAGCAGCGCAAATTTGCCTCAACGGACGGCGAACGTTTATTGTGATCGCACACCGATCCCGGCGGCCACCGCCGGGCACGCCGACCGAGGAGGCGCCAGATGGCGACGAGCACGAAGCACCGACAGGGCCAGGAAGCGCCTCCGCCGGCCGACCTGCTGGACCGCGACGCGCTCCTGGAGCTGCACGCCGGCATGGCGCTGATCCGCGGGTTCGAGGACGCCGTCCAGCGGCTGTTCACCAAGGGCGAGGTCCACGGGACGACGCACCTCTACTCGGGCCAGGAGGCCGGGGCGACCGCCGTGTGCAGCGTCCTCCAGGACGGCGACCGCGTCGCCGGCACGTACCGCGGCCACGGGCACGCGCTCGCCGTCGGCGTCGACCCCGGCGCGCTCATGGCCGAGATGCTCGGGCGCACCACCGGCGTCTGCGGCGGGCGCGCCGGCTCGATGAACGTCATCGACGTCGAGCACGGCCTCATCGGCTGCTTCGGCATCATCGGCGGGAGCATCGCCGCCGCGACCGGTGCCGCACTCGCGCTGCGGCGCACCGGCAACGTCGCCGTGGCCTTCTTCGGCGAGGGCACCAGCAACCAGGGGTACTTTCACGAGTCGCTGAACTTCGCCAAGGTCCTGTCGCTGCCGGTCGTCTTCGTGTGCGAGAACAACCGCTACGCGGAGTTCACGCCCTACGAGGAGGCGATGGCCGGAGGGCTCGCCGATCGGCCCCGCACCATGGAGATCCCCACGACCGTCGTCGACGGCATGGACGTCACCGCCGTCCACGCCGCGGCCGTCGAGGCCGTCGGGCGCGCCCGCGCCGGCGAAGGACCGCAGTTCATCGAGTCCATGACCTACCGGTTCGTCGGCCACTCCCGCAGCGACCCCGGCAAGTACCGCAAGGACGGCGAGCTCGACGAGTTCAAGCTGCGCGACCCGCTGCTGGTCTCCCGCGCCATCCTCGCCGAGCGCTTCGGCGTCGCCGCATCCGACGTCGACGCCGTCGAGGAGCGCGTCGCCGGCGAGCTCGCGGCCGCCATCGAGACCGCGCGCAGCGGCCCGTGGCCCGAGGCCGGCGCGCCCGCCTCGGAGTTCCGGACGGCCGCCTAGCGGCGTCGGCCGCGCCGCCGGCTCAGGCTTCGGGGGCCGGCGGCAGCTCGCGCGCGTCGCCGTACCGGCCGACGATGACCCAGAGCACCTCGGCGGCGGCCTCGCCGAGCGCGAACAGCCGGTGCGGCTCGGTGGAGTTGAACGAGATCGAGTCGCCCGGCTCGAGCTCGTACGTGCGGAACCCGATGGTCACGCCGAGGCGACCGCTCTGGACGTACCCGAACTCGGTGCCGCCGTGGCGCATGAGCCCGTCGGCAGGACACGACTCGCCATGCGGGTCGTACGTGCTCCAGATGAACTCGACGTTGGGGTTGGCGACGTTGCTCAGCCGCTCCCACCGGACACCGGACGCGAGCTTCAGGCTCGGCCGGCCCTCGCGGCGCTGCACCGGGTCCTTGCCCTGCTGCTCGGGCGGCGGGCCGGCCACCGCGCCGCCCTCCTCGGTGGACACCGCGGCGGGCACCGAGAACAGGTCGTCCATCGAGATCTGCAGCGTCGACACGAGCCGGTACAGCGTCGCCACCGACGGCATGACGTTGCCGAGCTCGATCTGGGAGACCGTGCTGCCCGAGACGCCGATCAGCCGCGACAGGGCGCGCACGCCGAGGCCGCGCGCCTCGCGGGCGCGGCGCAGGCGCTCGCCGATCTCGGGCGTGAGCATGACCTCGTCACGCCGCTCGGGTGTCGACTTGTCCGCTTCGAGAGCCACTCGACCTGAGTCTAGGCTAGGCGCCCGTCAGCAGACCAGGCGCGTCCGGGCTCGGTGCGACGGCCCGGTTGCGGTGCGACTGCGTGTCGCGCGTGAGGGGCAGCGCGCCCTTGACCGTGAAGTAGTTGGTCGGTCCGGCGACCATGAGCTCCTCGGCGGGGAAGCGCGTCAGGATCTCGCACCCGTCGGCGGTGACGACCAATTGCTCCTCGATGCGCGCGGCCGACCAGCCGTCGGTCGCCGGCCAGAACGTCTCGATGGCGAACACCATGCCCTCCTCGAGCGTCTCCGGATGCTCCAGCGACACCAGGCGGCTGATGATCGGCTTCTCCCAGACGCCGAGCCCGACCCCGTGGCCGAACTGCAGCGCGAACGCCGCCTCCTCGTTGGGGAAGCCGAACTCCTCCGCACGCGGGAAGGAGGCCGCGATCTCGGCGGTGGTGCGCCCGGGCCGGATCAGGGCGATCGCCTGGTCGAGGATGTCGCGGCAGCGCCGGTAGGCGTCGGCCTGGGCGCGCGAGCCGGAGCCCACGACGAACGTCCGGTAGTAGCACGTCCGGTAGCCGAGGTAGCTGTGGATGATGTCGAAGTACGCGGGATCGCCGGGGCGCAGCGCGCGGTCGGAGAAGATGTGCGGGTGCGGGCTGCACCGCTCGCCCGAGATCGCGTTGACGCCCTCGACGTGCTCGCTGCCCAGGTCGTAGAGGACCTTGCTGACCAGGCCGACGCACTCGTTCTCGCGCATCCCGGGCTTCAGCGCGCGATACAGCTCGTCGTAGGCGGCGTCGACCATCATGCACGCCGTGTCGAGCGCGATGATCTCCTCCGGGGTCTTGATCGAGCGGGCGCCCTGCATCAGCTGCTGACCGTCGGCGAGCTTGATGCCCGCCGCCTGCAGCGCGAACAGCACCTCGGGCTCGATGGCGTCGATGGCGACGGTCGTCCCCGCGAGGCCGCGCGCGTCGAGCTCGCGGCGGATCTTCTCGGCGACGTCCTGCGCGCGCCCGGACTCGGGAGAGAAGGCGCCGCGCATCGTCGAGATGCCGGCCGACGTGTCGTCGCTGATCCACGGGCAGTAGAGCTGGTGGTGGCGCGCGGCGGAGCCGAAGTCCCACATCAGCGGATCGCCGCCGCGCGGCAGGAGGGCGAACCGGGCGAGCTTGTCGCTGGCCCAGATCCCGATCGTGGTCGAGGTGACGTAGCGGATGTTCGCCATGTCGAACAGCAGGAGGGCGCCGAACTCGGAGTCGTCGAGCGCCCGCTTGGCGCGCGCCAGCCGGCCCGTGCGCAGGGCGTCGGTGTCGAGGCGCTTCTCCCAGTCGACCACGTTGAGACCGTAGGTGTGGCCCATGTCCGTCCCCTTCTCGTTCGCCATGTGAGCACCTGCAGCCCAGGTGGTTCGCCGCACTTTACATAGGTGGTGCCCGGTGTCAATGTAGACGACACGGCCGGGGCCACCGCTGGACCGGCGCCCTGGGAGCGAGAGGAGTGGTGCATGCAGCAGCGACGGGTCTTGATCGCCGGAGGCACGGTGCTCACGATGGATCGCGGGATCGGCGACCTCGAGCAGGGCGACGTCCTCGTCGACGACGGTCGCATCGCCGCGGTGGGCGTCGGGCTGGAGGCCGGGGACGCGGCGGTGATCGACGCGCGGGGCGCGATCGTCCTGCCGGGCTTCGTCGACACCCACCGGCACACCTGGCAGGCGGCGCTGCGCAACCTGGCGTCGGACTGGACGCTGGCGCACTACTTCACCGGCCTCCACGCCGGCCTCAGCGGGCTGTTCCGCCCGGAGGACACGCAGACGGCCAACCTGCTCGGCACGCTGGAGGCGCTCGACTCGGGCATCACCACGATGCTCGACTGGTCCCACAACCTCAACACGCCCGACCACGCCGACGCCGCCATCGCCGGCCTCCGCGAGTCCGGGGCCCGCGCGATCTTCGCCCACGGCGGCGGCGCCGCGCA
>JAOPZP010000164.1 GCA_025964055.1 Conexibacter sp. | reverse complement strand
GCGCACGACGTCGGCGATCGCGGCCAGCTGCTCGGCGTGGCGGCGCATCGCGTCCTCGTGGCCGCGGCGCTCCGTCACGTCGCGGACGGTGTTGAGGAACCCGCGGCTGCCGTCGCCCAGGTCGGTCGCCACCGCGGCGATCTCGGCCGGGAAACGCGTCCCGTCGCGGCGGGCCAGCTGCATCGCGAACTCGCCGCCGCCGGCTTCGACGACGGCCCGCAGCTGCGCGCTGCATGCCTCGAGGCGGTCGGCCGGCCAGAACGGGAACGGCGGCCGGCAGCCGATCAGCTCGGCCTCGCTGAAGCCGGTGATGGCGCACAGCGCCGGGTTGACCGTGACGATCTCGCCGTCGCGCGTCAGCGCGTAGCCCTCCGACATGGCGCCGAGGATGGCGGCGGAGTGGTCGACCTCGACGCGCAGCCGCTCGACGAGCGACAGCACCGCGACGCCCATCGCCGTGGCCACCACGAGCAGCAGCGCCCCGCCGCGCACCCCGCTGTTGGGGTACTGCGCCCCGCCGACGGCCAGCATCGGGAGCTCGTAGATCAGCGCGATGCCCAGCAGCGCCAGCACCAGCTCGCCGCGCCGGCGCTCCAGCGCCGCCCACATCACCGGCAGGAAGACCAGCGGCCCGAAGCCGGCGGTCGAGCCGACGCCGTCGCGCAGCAGCGCGATCGACGCGAAGAAGGCCACCAGGCCGGCGATGCGCAGCCACGCATGGGAGCGCAGCTCCTCGCCGGCGGCCAGGCGCACGCCCGTGACCAGCTGCAGCGCTGCCGCGATGGCGACCTCGGTCCAGTCGACGTGGGCCTCCAGCGGGAGCACCGCGAAGACCACCACGAGGCACGAGGCGTACGGAAGGAGGAGGCGAAAGGCGGTTCGGGACACGGGCGCAGGAGGGTGCGGAGGCGACCTGAGGGGTCGTAACGGTGATCGGCCCGGGGTGCGACATCTAGAGCCGTCAGGGCGCCAGGTCTGTCCCTGGCCACCCGGACGGGTGGGGGAGCGGCGTCGGTTCCAGACACAGAAGCTGCAAGCAGCAGGCCTATGCGCTGACGCCCCCTAAATTCTGCGGCGCTGCGCCCGAGAAACCCGTGTGTATGCGTCCCTCGACGAGTTCCCTCGCCTCCACGCCGGCCCTTGGGCCCGTGCAACGTCGGCCGTGGCTCGACCATTGGCTCGAGAGCGTTCGCGACCTCGCGGAGCTCCAGGCGTCCCATCCGATGGTGGACGCCGTCATCGACGAGATCGACGGCCGGATGATCCGCGTGGGCGAGCAGTGGCTCGCGGACTTCGCCTCCTGCAACTACCTCGGCTTCGACCTCGACCGCGACATCATCGAGGCGGTCCCGGCCTACCTCGACGCCTGGGGGACGCACCCCAGCTGGTCGCGCCTGCTCGGCAGCCCGGTGCTCTACGAGCAGATCGAGGAGCGCCTGACCGCGCTGCTCGGCGCGCCCGACACGCTCGTCCTGCCGACGATCACCCACATCCACCTGTCGGTGATCCCGCTGCTGGCCGCCTCGGGCACGATCTTCCTCGACGCCCGCGCGCACAAGACCATCTACGACGGCTGCCAGGCGGCGCGCGCCCGCGGCGCGGCCGTGCGGCGCTTCCGCTTCGAGGACCCCCAGCACCTCGACGAGCTCCTGACCGCCGAGCGCGACCCGACGCGCCTGGTCTGCATGGACGGCGTCAACTCGATGACCGGCAACCCGCCCGACCTCCCGGCGTTCGCCGCGGTCGCCCGCAAGCACGGCGCGCTGCTCTACGTCGACGACGCGCACGGCTTCGGCGTCATCGGGGAGCGCGGCGCAGGGATCACCAACCCCTATGGGTCGCGCGGCAACTCGATCGTCCGCCACTACGGCGAGACCTACGACAACCTCATCCTCGTCGGCGGGTTCTCCAAGTCCTACTCCTCGCTGCTGGCGTTCATCGCCTGCCCGACGCCGGTCAAGGACCTGCTGAAGGTGGCCGCGCCGCCGTACCTCTACTCGGGCCCGTCGCCGGTCGCCTCGCTGGGCACCGTGCTCGCGGGCCTCGAGGTCAACGAGCGCCGGGGCGACGCGCTGCGCGACGAGCTGTTCCGCCTGACGCGCCGCACGCTGGACGGCCTGGAGCGCCTGGACATCTTCACGCCCAACCGCTCGGGCCTGCCGATCATCGAGGTCCCGCTCCGCGACCACGGCCAGATCGACTCGGTCGGGCGCTTCCTCTTCGAGCGGGGCGTCTACGTCACGCTCGCCGCCTACCCGCTCGTCCCCAAGGACGAGGTCGGGTTCCGGATCCAGCTGACCGCGGCCAACACCGACGCCGAGGTCGACATGCTGCTCACCGCGCTGGCCGAGCTGGCCGCGCGCGGGGTGCTGCGACCGGCGGGCGAGCTGCCGGGCGCCAGGAGCGCGGCATGACCACCGAGCGGATCGCGCAGCGCGCCTGGATCGCCTTCCTGGCCTTCGGGCTGGTGCTGACCGGGCTGTACCTGACCGTCGCGCCGCTGAAGGGCAGCGGCCCGGTCATGAACGTCCTGGGCATCCTGCCGGTCATCGCCATCCTGGCGGGCATCCGGCTGCACCAGCCCGAGAGCAAGGCACCGTGGTACTGCTTCGCCGGCGGGTTCCTGCTCTTCTGGCTGGGCGACGTCTACACCTACAGCTACCCCAAGCTCCTGGGGCGCGAGGTGCCGTTCCCCTCGATCGGCGACGGCTTCTACGTCCTGGTCTACCCGGTCATCATGATCGGCCTGCTGATGGTCGTGCGCCGTCGCGCGGCCCGGTCGACCGACCGCGGGCTCGTCGACTCCGCGATCCTCACCATCGGCCTCGCCGTGCCGTCGTGGATCGTGCTGATCGCGCCCTACCTGCACGACGGCTCGATGTCGACGGTCGCCAAGGCGGTCTCGGTCGCCTACCCGCTCGGCGACGTCCTGCTGCTGGCGGCCGCCATCCGGCTGGCGCTGGACGGCGGCAAGCGCAGCCCGTCCTTCCACCTGCTGATCACGAGCATCGTGGCGCTGCTGGTGACCGACTTCGTGTACGGGTTGATGCTGCTGAAGGGCACCTACGTCCACCAGCTGTGGCTCGACCTCGGCTGGATCGCCTTCTACGTCCTCTGGGGCGCCGCGGCGCTGCACCCGTCGATGCGCGTCATCGACCACGGCCGGCGGTCGCGGTCGGCGCTGACCCGCACCCGCCTCGGCCTGCTGGCGACCGCCTCGCTGATCGCCCCGGCCTTCGAGCTCTCGCACGACATCGGCCGCGGCGACACCGACATGGCCATCGTCACCGGCGCCGCGCTGGTGCTCTTCGGGCTGGTCGTCGTGCGCATGGCCGGCCTGATGCGCGCCCAGGAGCGCTCCATGGAGCGCGAGCGCACCCTCGGGCGCGCCGGCGCCGAGCTGGTCGCCGCCGCCACCCGCGAGGAGCTCGAGGACGTCGCCGTCCGCGCCGCGACGCTGCTCGCCGGCTCCGACGCCGAGGTCCGGCTGCACGCCGCGCTGACCGACGCCGAGCGCGCCGCCGCCAGCCACCACGAGGGCATGGTCATCGACCTCGAGCCGCGCGAGGGCGTCGCGGCCATGCTGACCGTCGTCAGCCCGTCGCTGGCCGATCGCGCGGTGCGCGAGATCCTCGGCGCGCTGGCCACGCAGGTCGTGCTCGCCTTCGAGCGCGCGGCGCTCACCGAGGAGCTCGTCCGCCGCCAGAGCGAGGCGCGCTTCGCGTCGCTGGTCCAGCACTCGACCGACCTCATCACCGTCCTGGCGCCCGACGCCACCGTCGCCTACCAGAGCCCGGCCATCGAGCGCGTCCTCGGATGGACCCCCGAGGACGTCCAGGGCCGGCGCATCGACGAGCTGATGGAGCCCGGCGAGGGCGGCCGCCTGCTGCGCCTGATCGCCGACGGCGGCAACGCGCCCGGCACCGGCTCGCAGGTCCTCGAGTGCACGCTCGCGCACAAGGACGGCACGGCGCGCCAGTTCGAAGTGCTGTTCACCAACCTCCTCGAGGACGAGGCCGTCAACGGCATCGTGCTCAACAGCCGCGACGTCAGCGAGCGCAAGGCCTTCGAGCGCCAGCTCGCCCACCAGGCGTTCCACGACCCGGTCACGGGCCTGCCCAACCGGGCGCTGTTCGTCGAGCGCGTGCGCCACGCGATCGCCCGCGGTCGCCGCGAGCAGCGGGGCCTGGGCATCGTGTTCATGGACCTCGACGACTTCAAGATCATCAACGACAGCCTCGGCCACGCCGCGGGCGACGAGGCCCTGGTCCAGGTCGCGCAGCGCCTGGCGCTGTCGATCCGCGCCAGCGACACCGCCGCGCGCTTCGGCGGCGACGAGTTCGCCGTGCTGCTGGAGGACATCGAGGGCGTGCAGGAGGCGGCCGACGCCGCCGAGCGCATCATCGAGGC
>JAOPZP010000135.1 GCA_025964055.1 Conexibacter sp. | reverse complement strand
GAGCACCTCGCCACGACGCCCGACACGCCGGACGCCGAGGGCTGCCGGATGCAGGAGCTGGCGGACGCGGTCTGCCTGAGCCAGAGCGCGCTGTCGCGGCTCATCGGCCGTCTCGAGGCCGACGGCCTCGTGCACCGCGCGATGTGCGCCAACGACCGCCGCGGCATCTTCGCGCACCTCACCGACGAGGGTCGCGCCCGCTGGGAGGCCGCCCGGCCGACCCACCGCGCCGTCCTCGCCGAGACGCTGCCGGCCACGGGCATCGGGCCAGCGGCCGCCCGCGGCGCGTAGCTGTCCGTCGGCGCGCGGTTCGCCCGGTGGGCCAGCGACAATCCCGGCGGTGAGCCGACGGGTGGAAGCGGTGCTGTTCGACGTCGCGGGCACGCTCGCGTTGCCCGAGGACCGCGACGCGTGGCTGGCGGCCGCCGCGGCGGACGTCGGGGTGGCGCTGGACGCGGACGCGTCGCCCGCGCTCGCAGCCGAGCTGGAGGCGGCGGGCCGTCCCGGGCCGTGGTCGGCGGCGACCGTGCCGGCCGCGGTCGCCGAGGCCTACGCCGCGCGCGACCTGGACCCGGCCTCGCACCGGGCCGGCTTCGTCGGCGTGCTCGCGACGGTCGCGCTGCCCCACCCGCGCCTGGCCGAGGCGCTCTACGAGCGGATCCTGGTGCCGCGCGGCTGGACCGCGTATCCGGACGCCGCGCCGGTGCTGCGCGAGCTGCGCGCCCGCGGCGTGCGCACTGCGGCGGTCAGCAACATCGGCTTCGACGCCCGGCCGATCCTCGCCGGCCTCGGCCTCCTCGAGCACCTCGACGCCGTCGTCCTGTCGTACGAGGTCGGCGCGACCAAGCCGTCGCCGGAGATCTTCCGGGCGGCGTGCGCGGCCGTGGGCGCCGACCCGGCGGCGACGCTCATGGTCGGCGACAACGCCGTCGACGACACCGGCGGCCTCGCCCTCGGCATCCGCACGCTGCTGCTGCCGATGAGCCCGGCCGGCGAGCCGCACGGCCTCGACGCGGTGCTCGCGCTGGCGCCGGCGGGCCGCGCCGCTACGTCGTGAACCAGGCGGTGATCTTGGTCTTGAGGTCGGTGCCCGGCTCGGCGTCGAAGCTCAGAGCGACGCTGCCGGCCTCGGTGATCGCCCAGCGGTCGTCGACGAGGACGACCAGGCCGGTGGCCTCCAGCCGCCGCAGCGCCGGGGGCGGATCCGCCGGCGCCGACCCCTCGGCCACCGCGCGCAGCATGACCTTGTGCACGGTGTCGAGCACGGCGGGGTCGCCCCTAGACCCCGCCGCCGCGCTCGATGACCTCGACGCGATAGCCGTCGGGATCTCTGACGAAGCAGATCAGCGGGCCGTGCTCGCCGACGTGGTAGGGCGGCTTCTCGGGCGCGATGTCCTTGGCGGCCAGCTCGCCGAGCGTGTCGTCGAGGGACGGCACGGTCAGCGCGATGTGGTTGTAACCGGTGCCGAGGTCGTAGGACTCGACGCCGGGGTTCCACGTCAGCTCGAGGCGGTCGCCGTCGCCGGGGATGCCCATGAAGACGTTGATGGCGCCGTCGGGCAGGTCCATGCGCCGGCGCTCCTCGAAGCCGAGGGCCTCGTAGAACGCGACGGATCGGTCGATGTCGCCGATCCGGTAACAGGTGTGGATGAGCTCGGGCATGAGACTGTCAATCTACCCGGATGATCCTCGAGCGCTCCATGCATCCGAAGTTCCTTTCCAACACATATCTCGTGGCCGCCGAGGACGGCGGCGAGGCGTTCTTCGTGGACGCGGGCGGTCCGATGGAGCCGCTGTTCGAGGCGGTGGAGCGCCACGGCCTCACGCCGACGCACGTGCTGCTGACCCACCACCACTACGACCACGTGTCCGAGGTCGGTCAGATCCTGGAGCGCTGGCCCGACGCCCAGGTGCTGATCCATCCGGCCGAGCGCGACGAGGTGGCCACCGCCACCGGGACCATGGAGCCCAACACGACGCTCCACGCCGGCGGCCTGGATGTCCAGACGATCCCGATCCCGGGGCACACCGCCGGGATGCTCGGGCTGCTCGTGGAGGGCAACGTCTTCACCGGCGACACGCTCTTCAAGAACTCCGTCGGCGGCGTCCGGGCCCCCGGCAGCACCTCCTACGCGGATTTGAAGTCCTCCATCATGGACACGCTCATGGCCCTGCCGCCCGAGACCGTCATCCAGCCGGGGCACACCGATCCGTCGACGGTTGCCGAGGAGTTCGACAACAACTCCTTCATCCGCGTCTGGCGCGGCCTCGACCCCGAGGGTGACGAGCCCGCCAAGGCGCTCGGCGAGGACGCCACGCTGATCCTGCTCGGCGACGACTACGACGGCGGGCACAAGGCGTGGGTCCGGTGGCCTGACGGCCGCGACGACATCGTCCCCGGCAGCAAGGTCGAGCGCAGCGCCTGATGGCCCGCGACGACCGGATCCCGACCTCGCGGTGGGCACGTGCCGCGAAGGTCGGACGTCTCGCGGCCGTTCAAGGGGCCAAGCAGGCCGGCACCCGCGCGATCAACCTGACGCGCGACGAGGAGGCCGCGCAGGACGCGATGGCGCGCCGGCAGGTGGAGACCGCGAAGCAGATCGTCGCCGCCCTGGGCACCATGAAGGGTGCGGCGATGAAGCTCGGGCAGGTGATGTCGTTCCTGGACGTCGGGCTCGTGCCGGAGGAGTTCCGCGAGGAGTTCCAGGCGGAGCTGGCCAAGCTGCGCGACGCCGCGCCCAAGGTCTCGTTCAAGGACATGAGGAAGGTCCTGGAGGAGGAGTACGGCAAGTCGCTGGACGACGTGTTCGAGTCCTTCGACCCGTCGCCGATCGCGGCCGCGTCGATCGGCCAGGTCTACCGCGCGCGCTACGACGGCAAGGACGTCGCGGTCAAGGTCCAGTACCCGGGCGTCGCGCGCGCCGTGCGCTCAGACCTGCAGAACCTCGGGATCATCCTGCGGCTCATGAAGTCGGTGGCGCCCGGGCTGGACCCGCAGGAGCTGGGAGCCGAGATCCGCGGACGGATCGAGGAGGAGCTCGACTACGAGCTCGAGGCCCAGAACCAGCGGACGCTGGCGCGGATCTACAAGGGCCACCCGTTCGTGGTGATCCCCGACGTGTACACCTCGCTCAGCCACGAGCGCGTGATCGTCAGCGAGTTCGTCACCGGCCGGCGCTTCGAGGAGTTCAAGACGTGTCCGGAGGACGAGCGCGACCGGATCGGCGAGATCATCTTCCGGTTCTACTTCGGCTCGATGTACCGCCACCATCAGTTCAGCGGCGATCCGCATCCCGGCAACTGCCTGCTGCTCGACGACGGGCGCATGGCGTTCCTGGACTTCGGCCTGTTCAAGCGGATCTCCGACGACGTCGCCGAGTACGAGCTGCAGACGCAGCGCCTGGGGATCGAGGGGCGCGGGCAGGACCTCATCGAGCACCTGCACGCCGGGGGCTGGCTCGGGCAGCCCGAGTACTACGACGCGCAGTCGATCCTCGAGCAGTTCACGGACCTGACCGGTTGGTACACGCTGGACGCCGAGATGTCGCTGACGCCCGAGATCGCCACCGACGTGATGATCCAGATGAGCGATCCGCGCTCGCGCTGGTGGGGCAAGATGCGCCACGAGACGCTGCCGCCCGAGCATCTGTTCGGCCGCCGGCTGGAGATGCTGACGCTCGCGGTCATCAGCCAGCTGCGGGCGAGCGCGAACTGGAACCGCATCGCGCGCGAGTGGGTCTACGGCGACGAGCCCGTCACCGAGCTCGGGCGCCAGGAGGCGGAGTTCTACGCCCGTTGAGCGCCGCCGGGCGCTGCTGCGCGTCGGGCTCCTCGTAGCGCTGGTCGCCGCCGCGTTCGTGGCGGTCGCCTCCAGCGGCTCGCTGTCGTCGCAGCGCGTGCGGGGGTGGGTCGACGGCTACGGCGTGGCCGGGCCGATCGTGTTCGTCGTCGTCTCGTCGCTGCTGACGGTCTGCCTGTTCCCGGGCCCGCTGCTGTCGGGCGCCTCGGGCCTGCTGTTCGGCACGGCGCTGGGCACGGGCGTCTCGATCGTCTCGGCGACGCTCGGCGCGGTGCTCGCGTTCAGCCTCGCGCGGTGGCTGGCGCACGACGCGGTCGAGGAGCTGCAGGGCCGGCGGCTGGCCGCGCTCCGCGCGTGGGTCGGGCGCCGCGGCTTCCTGTCGGTGCTCTACGCGCGCCTGGCGCCGGGCGTCCCCTACAACTTGGTCAATTACGCTGCGGGCCTGTCGCCCGTGACGCTCGGCGCCTTCGCCGGCGCGACCGCGCTGGGTTGCGCACCGCGCGCGTTCGCCTACACCGCGCTGGGCGGCAGCCTCGACGACCTCGGCTCCCCCGAGGCGATCACCGCCTTCGTCGTGCTCGTGGTCATGGCGATCGCCGGCCTCCTCCTGGCCCGCCGCGACCTCCGCAGACGTTGAGCCCGCATGAAGGGGACTGTCCCCCTTTTCGCAGCGCCACTGCAAATAGGGGGACTGTCCCCCTGTCAGTCGCGGCGGCGGCGGATGGTCTGGCCCGGGTCCTGGAGCTCCTGGACCTGGAAGAGGCTCGTGGTGCCGGGGCGGCCGCTGGGCAGGCCGGCGGTCACGCCGATGCGCTGGCCGGGACGCAGCCAGCCGAGCTCGATGACGCGGCAGCAGGCGTCGGCGATCAGCTCCTCGGTGACCTCGTGGCGCTTCATCGACGCCGCCTTGACGCCCCACATCAGCATGCAGCGCCGCACGGTCTCGCGGCCCGGCGAGAGGGCGTAGATCGGCACCTCGGGGCGGTGGGCGGAGATCAGCCGCGCGGAGCGCCCCGAGAGCGTCGGGACGACCAGCGCGTCGAGGCCCAGCTCTGCCGCGGCCTGGCAGGCGGCGTGGGCCACGGTGTAGGACGGATCGCGGTGGTCGCGCTTGACGCGCGTCTCGCGCCAGCGCTGGTAGGGCGCATGCTTCTCGGTGTGCTTGGCGATCGCGTCCATCATCGCGATGGCGCCGACCGGGTACAGGCCGACCGCGCTCTCCTGCGACAACATGATGGCGTCGGTGCCGTCGAGGATCGCGTTGGCGACGTCGGCGACCTCGGCGCGCGTCGGGCGCGACGAGGACACCATCGAGTCGAGCATCTGCGTCGCCGTGATGACGGGCCGCGCATGCGCGCCGGCCAGCGCGATCAGCTTCTTCTGGACGATCGGCACCTCCTCGATCGGCAGCTCGATCCCGAGGTCGCCGCGCGCGACCATGATGCAGTCCGAGACGCGCACGATCTCGTCGGCCAGCTCGACGGCCTGCGGCTTCTCGATCTTGGCGATCAACGGCACGCGCGTGCGCTCGCGGACCGTCAGCACGTCCTCGGGGCGGCGGACGAAGCTCAAGGCCACCATGTCGACCCCGATCCGCATGCCGGCCTCGAGGTGGGCGAAGTCCTCCTCGGGCACCGACGGCAGCTCGTCGGCCGGGCCGGGGATGTTCAGGCCCTGGCGCGACGCGACCGTCCCGCCGACCTCGACCTCGGCCTCGACCTCCAGCTCGGGCACGCGGACGGCGGTCGCGCGCAGGCGCACCGACCCGTCGGCGAGGTACAGCACTTCGCCGGGATCGATCGCGCGGGGGAGGCCCTCCCAGCTGATGGACATGCGGCGCGCGTCGCCGGGGCCGTCGTCGCGGCCGCACTCGAAGACCACCTTGTCGCCGACCTTCAGCTCGACGGTGCCCTCGACCAGCGGGCCGATGCGGAGCTTCGGGCCCGGGAGGTCCTGGAGCAGGGCGACGGGGCGGCCGGCGCGGTTGGCGGCGTCGCGCACCAGCTCGGCGGTCTCGGCGTGCTGCTCGTGGGAGCCGTGGCTGAAGTTGAGCCGGGCGACGTCCATGCCCGCCTCGATCATGCGCACGAGCGTCTCGGGGTTGCCAGATGCGGGGCCGATCGTGGCGACGATCTTCGTGCGACGGGTCATCGCGCCTCACGGTACTGGCCGCGCGCCACTATCCGGCACGCGCCCGTTCCCGCGGCGCCCGATCAGGTCGGCGCAGGGCCGTGCCAGGCGGCTCTGGCTGCGCGCGCCGCCTGCTCGTACGCTCGCGGCGCGGAAGTGCCCGACCTCCTCCCCGAGAGGCGACATGAGCACGACCGCAGCCGGGACGCCCGCCGTCCTCCCGCACACCCAGAGCAGCGCACCACGCACCCGAAGGAGCGTTGCTCGGCTGCGCCGAGGGATCGAGCTGGCCCTCTGGCTGGCCGCCGTCGCCTTCGCAGGCGCGATCGTCGCCGGCATCGCCGGCTCGCTGCTGAACCTCGTCCACGCCGGGCACCCCAACCTGGGCTCGGACGCGCTGGTCTACGACGACGCGCTGCAGATCTACGCCACGCACACGCTCTACCAGGACCCGGCCGACGGCTACGTCGCGCTGCTCTATCCGCCGCTGTACCCCATGCTGCTCGCCGGGCTCCTGCACCTCCGCGTCTGGAGCGGCTGGGGCGTGGTCATGTCCTCGTTCTCCGGGCTGGCGCTCGCCGGGATGGTCGCGGCGGTCGCCTACAGGCGTGTGAGCGTCCCGCAGGCGAAGCTCCTGCGCATCATGGAGGCCGCGGCGATCGGGTTCGTCGGCTGGTGGCTGGTGACCACGGACCCGTATCCCGGCACGTTCGAGAACCGGCCCGACGCCTTGTCCTGGGCGCTCGCGCTGGGCGGCCTCCTGCTCGTGCCGCGCGGCCTGCGCGGGTCGCGCGCGGCCCTCGTCGCCGCCGTCGCGCTGCTGACCGCCGCGTTCTGGACGAAGCAACCCACTGTTGCGGCCGCGATCGCCGCGGGGGCCTGGGCGCTGCTCGCAGTGGCGCTGGGCGTGACGACCCGGCGCCGCGCGGCCGGCTTCCTCCTGGCCCTGGTGGTGGGGAACCTCGTGGTGCTCGGGCTCCTGAACGCGACCAGCGACGGCTGGGCCTCCTTCTACATCTTCTCGCTGGGGAAGCGCCACTATTGGGGCGAGTTCACGTACGGCGAGATCTTCGACCGGTCGTGGGTGATCCTCTGGCTGCCGTCGGCGGCGGCCGCGCTCATGCTCGCGGCGGGAGCCTTCGCCCGCGGCCGACGCGACCGCGCCGTGTCGTGGCGGGCCGCGCTCGCCGCCGACGCCGACGCGCAGCAGCTGGCGCTGTTGTTGTCGTTCCTGATCGTGGCCCTGCCGATGGAGACCTACTTGCAGCGCATGCAGGGAGGGCACGAGAACCATCTGGTCGGCCAGCTGTGGGGGCTGGCCCTGCTCGTCGGTCTGGGCTGGCGTTGGGCCGGGCGCCGGGCGGCGACGCGGATCGTCGCCGGGTCGATCGTCGCCGGGCTCGGGGCGCTCGGGCTCGGCGCGGGCCATGCCGGCGTCCCGGTCAGCCCAGGGATGGACCACGTGCCCCTGGTCGTCGCCGTCCATCGCGTCGTCGATGTCTCGCCGGCCCTGGTGGCGTTGTCACGCCACCACACCGTCTACGACCAGTGGTTCAGCGACCTCGGGATGCGTGGGCGGCACGTTCCGACCTCCTTCGCGGCGTGCGGCCTCACTGCCGCAGCTCTCGCGCCGACGGGACTCGAACGCGACCTCGCGACGCGCCGCTACGACTTCGTCCACAAGATCTACGGCTTCAGACAGAACGACTGCTCGGCCTTCGGTCTGTGGGAGGAGAACTACTTCTGGAAGCTCAACGCCCTGGTCGACGCCGGCTATGAGCCGAGCACCACGTTCCCCGGCCTGTCCGAGCGGCGCCCAGGCGCCGCGGCAGCGGCGGCAGCGCTCCGCCTGCTCCGGTGCTTCTCGCCGCTGCGGGCGGGTGGCGCGCTCTTCCGCATCGGACACGGAGGAGGGTTCTGGTGCCAGCGGTCGCCGACGGACCCTCGGATCGTCCTTTGGGAGACTCCCGCCTCGCTGTCGGAGGTGCTGACGGACGGGGTCGTGACGACGATCGAGGGTGCCCTCGTGATCACCGTGCCCAGCGGGACGACCAGCACGTCGGTATTGGCGGTACGCCCCGGTCGCTCAGCCTGGATCGCGCGCATCAACGCGGTCAACCTTCGGCACTCCGCGAGAGTGGTCGTGACGACAGGGCCGGTGCACGCCGCCGCCGCTCGCCGCGCACTTGCAGCCGGTGCCCGGGTGAAGCGCTTCGACGCAGCGGTCCTGAAGGGCGCGCGGCTGTCGATCGTCGTAATGGGTGGGAGTCGCGTCCGCCTCGACTTCTCCGGCATGACCATCCATACCAAGGACGGGATCCTGCGCGGCGCGGTCACGCGCCGCGGGCTCCAGTAGCCGCACGTCCCTACAGCGTGAAGTGCCCGTCCTGCTGGATGACCTGGCCGTCCGCGCTCAGCCGTCCGCCCTCGCGCAGGTCGCAGATGAGGTCCCAGTGCAGCGCCGACTGGTTCTTGCCGCCGGTCTCCGGATAGGAGCGGCCGAGGGCGGTGTGGACGGTGCCGCCGATCTTCTCGTCGAAGAGGATCGCGCCGATCGAGCGGTCGATGCCGTAGTTGGTGCCGATGCCGATCTCGCCCAGGCGCCGGGCGCCGTCGTCGGTGGCCAGCGCGCGGCGCAGGTACTCCTCGCCGGTTTCGGCGGTCGCGCTCATCACCTCGCCGTCGCGGAACTCGAGCTCCACGCCGGAGACCTCGACGCCGGCCGGCGCCGACGGGATCGTGAAGCGGATGCGCCCGGTGGCCGACGTCTCGTGGGGGCCCGTGAAGACCTCGCCGGAGGGCATGTTGCGCTTGCCGTCGCTGTTGACCCACGTCCGGCGCGTGACCTCGAGGCGCAGGTCGGTGCCCTCGGCCTCGATGCGCAGCTCGCGCGCCCCCGACAGCCGGTCGATCAGCGCGTCCTGGAACTCGTGCAGCTCGCCCCAGCCGCCGACGGGGTCGGGCCGGTCGAGGAACAGCGCGCTGCGGACGAAGCCCGCGAACTCGCCCAGGCTCATGCCCGCCAGCGCCGCGCCGGCGGGCGTCGGCCACAGCGTCGAGCACCAGCGCTTCTTGAGCATCTGCTCGCGCACGTCGCGGCGGCCGCGCGACGAGCGCGCCATGCGCTCGGGGTCGACGTCGGCCAGCGCGCGCACGTCGTCGGGCGCCTGGATGCCGACGGTCGCGTCGATCCTGCGCGCCTCCTCGTAGGCGAGCGCGGGGTACTCGTCCAAGTGCCGGTCGCGGGCGTGCTCGTAGAAGCTGCGCGCCTCGCCGGGCAGCTCGACGCGCAGGAAGCACCAGGCGTCGCGCTCGAGGATCGCGCGCTGCAGCTCGATCAGCAGCGGCGCGGCGAGCGTGGTCGAGCGCACGAGCACCTGCTGGCCGGGGCCGACCTCGAGGCAGTAGCCGACGAGCAGATCGGCGAAGGCCGCCGGGTCCAGCACGTCGGTGACCTCGGACATGTCATAGGTGTCGCTCATGCCGACCCTTCCTCTTCCAGCCGTTCCTACGGGACCTTGACGTCCGGGAACCACTCGGCGCAGTGCTCGCGCAGCACGCCGGTGATCCAGCCGCGCTCGTCGCGCGTCGCGACCCGGTAGCGCGTCAGCAACGCCTTGGCGCCCTCCGTCGGCACGTCGCTGATCGTCCAGCGCAGGACGAGCCGCTCGAAGAGCAGCTCGATCGCGCGGGCGCGCACGTCCTCGACGTTGGCGGCCGCGCGCGCCTGCGCCGGGTCGGCCGCCTTGGCGTACTCCGCGCGGGACTTCGGCGACAGCGCCCCGCGGAGCGTCAGCACCTGCCCGTCGGGCGAGGCGTAGTCGGTGGTCGGCGCCTCGAGCTTCTCGGTGCGCCCGCGCTGGCGGCTGCGGCGGCCCATGTCCCTGATCGTAGGACTACGTCGTCTGCGCCGCGTGGCGCAGTTGCTCGTCCACGCCGCCGGTGAGCGGCGCTGCGTGGCCGGCCCAGGCGGCCGCCGGCTCCAAGTCCGCCAGCTTCCGCATCGAGGCGCGCGCCTGCTCGGTGTCGTGGTTGAAGGCGCGGTGCGGCACGCGCGGACCGCCGGGCAGGCCGGTCTGGGGATCGAGCGTGTAGAAGGTGTCGCTGACCAGCGCCAGGCGGTCGCTCGCACGCCACAGCCCGATCAGGCCCGGCGCGTGGCCGGGGAGGTGCACGACCTCGAAGCCCGCGACCGCGTCGCCTTCGGCCACCGTCTCGGTGATCGTCACCGGCCCGCCGTCCCACAGCGGCAGCATGCGCGACAGCAGCACGCGACCGTGCGCGTCGAGCTGGGCGAGATCGAAGTAGTGCGCGCCGCCGTCGCCCTCGGCGTCGGCCACCTCGTCGGGGTGGCAGAGGACCGGCACGCCGAGCGCGGGCGCCACGCCGCGGTGGTCCGGGTGCCCGTGCCCCAGGACGATCCGGGTGAGCCCGCCCAGCTCCGCCGCCGCCCGCGCCACGGCGGCCGTCATCGTCCGGATCCCCGCGTCGAAGAGCAGCACGCCGTCGCCGTCGCGCACCAGGTACACGTTCATCGTCTTGGTCGGGAAGCCGCCCCGGACGATCCAGACACCGTCGGCGATCGGCTCAGGACCGCTGGCCATCAGCCGCGCCAGCCGCGGACGCGTCGTCATCCTGCGCCGGGTTCCCTGCGTGATGCCCATGAGCTGCCCCTTCTCCGATCGACGGAGCGGCAGTGTAATGGCGGAGCCCTAGTCTCCCGGGGGATGACCGAAGCACGCCGCAAGCGCGAAGTGGGACGGGGAGAGCGGGTGCTGCCCGGCGTCTGGCGGCTGCGCCTGCCGCTGCCGTGGCCCGGTGTCCCGCATTGCAACGCGTGGGCGCTGGCCGCCGGCGACGGCATCGTGCTGATCGACACCGGCATGCACGAGCCGGGCTCGCTCGGCCACCTCGAGCGCGCCCTGGCCCAGGTCAACCTCAAGCTCGACCACGTGCGGCTGCTGGTCTGCACGCACGCGCACTCCGACCATTACGGCCAGGCCGCGACGATCGTGGAGCGGACCGGGTGCGAGCTGTGGATGCACCCGAACCACGACCACATGCTCACGGCGGCGCGCGATCCGGAGGCGGCGTTCGATCGCCGCATCGAGGTGGCCCGCCAGAGCGGCGTCCCCAATGAGCCGCTGCGCCGCTACAGCGAGGCCCAGCGCGGCCGCAACTACGGCATCGCGGGGATCGTGGAGCCCGACCGCGCGCTGGTCCCGGGCGTCGAGATCCAGACCGACCTCGGCACCTGGAGCGTCTACGAGACGCCCGGCCACGCGCCGTCACACGTCTGCCTCTATCAGGAGGACCGCCGGATCCTGATCTCCGGCGACCACCTCCTCGGCCGCGTCTCGTTGTACTACGACTACGGCTACTCGCCCGA
>JAOPZP010000082.1 GCA_025964055.1 Conexibacter sp. | reverse complement strand
AGCGCGGCTGCGGCGCGGTGGCGCGCCCGGCGCCTCGCGTAGGCTGCGGCGGCGATGGGCCTCACCGACGACGTCCGCCGCGCGTGCGCGCAGATCGCCGAGCAGGCGCGCTCCGTCCACATCGACGCCGAGCGCCTGGCGGCCTACGACGCCGGGGCCGACGGCCGGCCCGTCGAGGATCCGGGCCTGGATCCGGTTCGCCACTACCTCGAAGGCCCGCCAGCCGACGTCGCGCTCTACACGCTGGCGCTCGACACCATCAACTTCGGCTCGGGCTGGTTCCCCACCCTGCGCAAGCGCACCGACCCGGCCAGCGGCCGCACGGTGTCGGGCTACTTCACGATCGCCTGGAACCTCGCCGACCACTTCCGGGTCCACGGCGCGTGGAGCGCCGTGCAGCTGCGCACGATGCGAACGGACACGCTGGCGGCGATCCTCGGCCAGCGCGCGGACCACGAGCTGATGAGCCTCTACAGCCAGGCGCTGCGCGAGCTCGGCCGCTTCCTGGGCGAGCGCTCGGTGCTCGACGTCGTGGCCGCGGCCCGCGGCTCCGCCGAGGCCCTCGCGACGCAGCTCGCCTCCGGCATGGCCCTCTACGACGACCGCGGCTTCTACAAGCGCGCCCAGATCGCGGCCAACGACCTGGCGCTGGCCGGCGTCGCGACCTTCGACGACCTCGACCGGCTGACGATCTTCGCCGACAACCTGGTCCCGCACGTCCTGCGCTGCGACGGCGTGCTCGTCTACGACCCGGCGCTGGCCGCGCGCATCGACGCCGAGCAGCTCCTGCCCGCCGGGCGCGAGGAGCGCGAGATCCGGGCGTGCGCCCTGCACGCCTGCGAGCTCCTCGGCGCGCGGCTCGGCATCCCGCCGCGCGTGCTCGACATGTGGCTGTGGACCCGCGGCCAGGCGCCCGAGCTCAAGGCGCGCCCGCGGCACCGCTGCCGCACGGTCTACTACTGAGACCCGGGCGCGCGGGTTTCGCCCTCTGGGCGAACACCCGCCGAACGAACCCGAGCCCTCTGGGCGAGGCGTTCGTCAGCCGCCGGCGGGGTTGCGACCCCGGACGGGGCGCAGCCGGCGGATCTCGGCGGGCGGCTCCTCGCCCTGGAGCTCTGCGAGGCGCCGCTCGAGGTCGCCGAGGCGGCTCGACAGCTCCCGGATCGCGTCGGCGACCGGGTCGGGCAGGTGGATCCAATCGGCGTCGGGGCCCTCCGGCCGGCGGCCGTCGACGCGGACGACGTGCCCCGGGTTGCCGACGACGGTGCTGTTGGGCGCGACGTCGGTGATGACCACCGAGTTGGCGCCGACCTTCGCGCCGTGGCCGACCTCGATCGGGCCCAGCAGCTTGGCGCCGGAGCCGATCGTGACGTTGTCGCCCACCGTCGGGTGGCGCTTGCCGGTGGCGAAGCCGGTGCCGCCGAGCGTGACGCCCTGGTAGAGCGTGACGTTGTCGCCGATGTCGGCCGTCTCGCCGATCACGACGCCCATGCCGTGGTCGATGAACAGGCCGTCGCCGATGTTGGCCGCCGGGTGGATCTCGACGCCGGTGGTCATGCGCGACATGTAGGCGATCGCGCGCGGCACGACCGGGACGTCGGAGTCGTGCAGCGCGTGGGCGACGCGATGCGCGAGCACCGCCTGCACGCCCGGCCACGCGATGAGGATCTCGACCGACGACACGCCGCGGGCCGCCGGATCGCGCTCGTGCGCGGCAGCGATGTCGAGGCGCAGCTCGCGGGTGACGCGGCGCAGGGTGCCGAGGCCCAGCATTGCCATTACCGTACTCGACGAGATGCCCGGGCTACGCGCGCTCATCCTCCACGGCTGGCACGGATCCGGCCCCGACCACTGGCAGACGTGGCTGGCCGGGCGCCTGCGCGACGCGGGCGCCCACGTCCAGTACCCGACGCTGCCCGACTGCGAGGTCCCGTGCCCGGACCGCTGGGGTGCCGCGCTGCACCGCGAGGTCCGCGCGCTGGCCCGGGGCGAGGGCGAGCGCGTCGTCATCGCCCACTCGCTGGGGTGCGTGCTGTGGCTGCGCGAGGCGGCCCAGATCCGGCCGGAGCATCGCGTCGACCGCGTCGTGCTCGTCGCGCCGCCGTGTCCGGGCGCGAAGGTCCTCGAGCTGGCGCGCTTCTACCCGACGGGCGCAGACAAGGCGGCCATCGACGCGGCCGCCGGTCACACGCGCCTGGTCTGCGCCGACGACGATCCCTACTGCCCCGGCAGAGGCGCGGCCGAGCACTGGGGCCGCCCGCTGGAGCTCGTCGTCGACCTGCTCCCCGGCGCCGGCCACCTCAACGTCGAGGCGGGCTATGGCCCCTGGCCGGCGATGGAGGCGTGGGCGCGGGGCGAGGCGGAAGCGCTGCGAGCGGAGACTGGGCCGCCGGTCAACGCGTAGGGCTCACGCCGGCGCGAAGAACGGCGCCGAGATGTAGCGCTCGCCCGAGTCGGGCAGCACCGTGACGATCCGCTTGCCCTGGTTCTCGGGGCGCTTGCCGACCTCGATCGCGGCCCACAGCGCCGCGCCGCAGGAGATCCCGGCCAGGACGCCCTCGCGCGCGGCGGCCAGGTGGGCCGTGGCGATGGCGTCGTCGTCAGTGACGGGCAGGACCTCGTCGATGATCTCGCGGTCCAGGACGCGGGGAACGAAGCCGGCGCCGATGCCCTGGATGCGGTGCGGGCCCGGACCGCGGCCGCTGAGCACCGCCGACGTGGCCGGCTCGA
>JAOPZP010000081.1 GCA_025964055.1 Conexibacter sp. | reverse complement strand
GCTCGAGGGCGGCTACCCCGAGGTCGCGCGCATCATCCACGGCCACCCGACCCTCTCCGAAGGCGTCATGGAGGCGGCCCGCGCCGCCGACGGCTGGCTCATCCACGGCTGACACCGTGGCGGCGGGCGTCGTCAGCGATTGCGCCGGCGCCCGGGCCGCGCCCAGCGGGTGAAGCCGGGCAGCGAGGAGGGCGACCGCGGGACTGCATCGCGACGACCCCACTCGGCGAGCGTCATGCCTTCGGGGATGTCGGAGTGGACGTAGATCATGGGGGTGACCGTGGAGGAGAGCATGTCGCAAGGGTCGCCCTCCGCGGCGCCCCGGGCAATGGGGCGGGCCGGGCTTGCGCGCGCGGCCTGCCGGTCTTCCCGAGGTCCGGACAACCCCACCTCCGGCGCGGGCTTCCCGTCCCCTGGCGCAACCTCCCGGCCTCTGCGACGTCGTCGGCAGCATGGCCCGGGCAGAGGCCGGCCGAGACCTCGGCCGGCTGGACGCAGCCGCCGCGCGACCTACGTCCTCGTGCATGGCGACCCGTGTGTACTTCTCGAGCGGGCGGGAGCTGACCGTCTCGCAGCCCGAGGACGACGTCGTGCTCGCGGTGCGCCGCGACCATCCGAACCCCGTGCGCCTCGGCCTCGGCGATGCCGAGGTCCACGTCAACTGGGACCACGTCGACTACTTCTGCAGCGTCGACGGCGCATCCGCGTCATGAGCGCCGCCGACCACGAGCGGTTCATCGTCACCGTGCAGCAGATGGCGCGGCTGTCCTGGGACGAGGCCCAGCGCGCGACCGAGGCCACCCTCACCACGCTGGCCGAGCGCCTCTCCTCCGGTGGCGCGCGCGACATCGCCGAGCAGCTGCCCGAGGAGCTGCGCCCGCTGCTGGCGACCGACACCGACGCCACGGGCATGACCGCCGCGCAGTTCGTGGAGCGCGTCGCCGAGCGCGAGGGGAGCGACGACCTCGCCGCGGCCGAGCTGCACGCCCACGCGGTCTTCGACGCGCTGCAGCGCTTCGTGGACGAGCGCGAGCTCAACCAGATGGAGTCCGAGCTCCCCCCGGACTACGTGGCGCTCACCGCGCCGATGCAGCGGCCGGGCCGCGCCGAGGTCCCCGGCCAGCCGGAGCCGCTGCCGGTCGAGGAGTTCCTGCGCCGCGTCGCCGACCGGGCGGCGACCGACGTCGCGACGGCCCGCCGGGTCACCGACGCGGTGCTCGAGACGCTCGGCGAGCGGATCGCCCACGGCGAGGTCGCCGACCTCGCCGCCGAGCTCGCGCCCGAGTTCCGGGAGCCCCTGGAGCAGGGCGACGTCGAGAGCCACGGCCGCGCGCAGGGGATGCCCCTGGACGAGTTCCTGCGCCGCGTCGCCGAGCGCGAGGGCGTCTCGCCGGAGCTCGCTCCCGACCACGCCCGCGCGGTCTTCCGCACGCTGCGCGAGGCGCTGCCCGACCGCGAGGTCGCCGACCTGGTCGCTCAGCTGCCCGACGACTACGACCCGCTGCTCGCGGCCTGAGGACGGGCGCCGCGCGCGCGTCGAGGGACCACGTGGGCCGCTCGGCGCCGGCGCCGGCGCCGGTCAGGCGCCGCCGTAGGCGACCACGAGGTCGGTCGCGATGCCGATCAGGAACCCGGCGCCGAGCATGTAGAGGCCGAGCTCGGTGTGCCCGAGGCGGCGGACGCCGGACCAGATCTCGCCGAGCACGTAGAGGATCGCGCCGCCGGCCAGGGCGAAGAAGAGCAGCTGCAGCGTGTCGCTGGTGACCTGGTAGCCGACCATCGCGCCGACGAACGTGGGGCCACCAGCGACGAGGCCGGCGAGGCCGAGCCAGCGCCACGACGGCCGCACGCCGTTCAGCGGGCCGATGATCCCGAAGCCCTCGGTGGCGTTGTGCAGCGCGAAGCCGACGATCAGCACGGTGGCGAGGCCGACCTGGCCGGCCTGCGACGAGACGCCGATCGCCAGGCCCTCGGCGAAGTTGTGCAGGCCGATCGCCGTGGCGATGATCATCCCGGTCCGCAGCGCGCGGCGCTCGATGGCGCCGAGGGCGCGCCGGTGGTCGGCGAGCTCGGGGGCGGTCATCGCCGCGGTCGACTCGCCGCCGGCCACCGGCGGCAGCGTCGCCCCGGGGGCCAGCAGGCGGCGCTGGGCGCTGGCGATGCCGCCGACGCCGGCCAGGAAGCCGGCGCTCAGCAGCGCGAACAGCCCGACGACCGGCCACAGCGAGGCGTCATGGCTCTTGTAGGCCTCGAGGTGGTGCTCCAGGATCCCGAGCGCCTCGGCGCCGACGTCCATGAACAGGAACGCCAGCACGCCCGCGGCGAGCATGGACAGGCCCACCCGGGCTCGCGCGCTGAGGCCCGTGGCGCGCCCGAACGGCAGACCGAGGAAGATGGTGAACCCGGCGATGGCGCCGAGCAGGGCGGTGTTGGCGAAGGACATGATCTCCGGCGGTGTTAGGTGACCCTAAGCGACGGACTTGATCCTTGCACATGTCGTGGGTCGGCGCGTCCTCATGTGGCGCTCATGTTCCGCGGCGATGATCCGGCGACGTGCGCGTGCTCATCGTCGAGGACGAGGTCAAGATGGCGGCGCTCATCCGCCGTGGGCTGCGCTCCGACGGCGTGGCGGCGGACGTCGCGGTCCGCGGCGAGGACGCGCTGTGGATGGCCGGCTCGACCGAGTACGACGTGATCGTGCTCGACGTGATGCTCCCGGGCATCGACGGCTTCGAGACCTGCCGGCGGCTGCGGGGCGAGGCGGTCTGGGCGCCGGTGCTGATGCTCACCGCGCGCGACTCGGTCGAGGACCGCGTGCAGGGCCTGGACCTCGGCGCCGACGACTACCTCACCAAGCCGTTCTCGTTCGCCGAGCTCTCGGCGCGGCTGCGCGCGCTGGCGCGCCGCGGCCCCATCGAGCGCGCGGCCGTCCTGGCGGTCGGCGACCTGCACCTCGACCCGGCGTCGCGGCGCGTCTGGCGCGGCGACGAGGACATCTCGCTGTCGGCCAAGGAGTACGCGCTGCTGGAGGCGTTCATGCGCCGGCCCGGGCACGTCCTGGACCGCTACCAGCTGCTCGAGCAGGCCTGGGACTACGAGTACGAGAACCGCTCGAACGTCATCGACGTCTACGTGCGGTACCTCCGCGAGAAGATCGACCGGCCGTTCGGCGTCAGCTCGCTGGAGACCGTTCGCGGTTCCGGCTACCGGCTGCGCGCCGACGGCGGCCGGGCCGCCGCCGGGGACTGAGCCGGGCCCGCCCGTGCCGCGCGCCCCCGCGTTCTTCTCGTCCCTGCCCGTCCGCGTCCGGGTGACGCTGGCGTTCGCCGCCGCGATGTCGGTGCTGCTGGTCGCCGCCGGCCTGCTGCTCTACGTGGAGCTGGGCCGGACGCTGAACGCGACCGTCGACCGCGGGCTGCGCTCGCGGGCCGGCGACATCGCGACGCTCGCCCAGCAGGTCGACAGCGGCTTCGCCGAGTCGCGTCGCAGCCGGCTGACCGAGCAGGGGGAGAGCTTCGCGCAGCTCGTCGACTCCCATGACCGGGTGGTCGACGCCCCGCCCGCGCTGCGCGGCAAGCCGCTGCTGACCCCCGGCCAGCTGCGGGGTGCCCGGCGCCACACCATCTACGTGGAGCGCGCCACGCCGTTCGGCGAGACCGACCGGGTGCGGCTGCTCGCCACGCCGGTGACCGCGCAGGGGCGCCGGCTGGTCGTGGTCGTCGGCGCCTCGCTCGACGCGACGACCGAGGCGCGCAACCGGCTCGGCCGCCTGCTGCTGCTGGGCGGGCCGATCGCGCTGCTCATCGCGTCGCTGGCTGGTTATGGCGCCGCGGCGGGCGCGCTGCGCCCGGTCGAGTCGATGCGCCGCCGGGCGCAGCAGATCCAGGCCAGCCGGCCGGGGCGCCGGCTGCCCGTGCCGCCCACGGGCGACGAGGTCGCGCGCCTCGGCGAGACGCTGAACGACATGCTCGAGCGCCTCGAGGAGGCGCTGGCGCGCGAGCGGCAGTTCGTGTCGGACGCCAGCCACGAGCTGCGGACGCCGCTGTCCATCATCAAGGCCGAGCTGGAGCTGGCGCTGCGCGACGCCGACGACGTGGACACGTTCCGCGAGGCCGTCCGGTCGGCGGCCGAGGAGGCCGACCGCGTCGTCCAGCTCGCCGAGGACCTCCTGGTGATCGCCCGCTCCGAGCGCGGCCGGCTGCCGCTGCGCGCCACCGATGCGGACGTCGGCGCGCTGATGGAGGACGTCGCGCGGCGCTTCGCCCGGCGGGCCGAGGACCACGGGGTCGCGCTGGAGGTGGAGGTGCCCGACGGCCTGCAGCTGCTCGGCGACCGGCTGCGCCTGGAGCAGGCGGTGGGCAACCTGATCGACAACGCGCTGCGCCACGGCGCGGGCACGATCCGGCTGCGGGCGGAGCCGACCGCGACGGGCGTCGAGCTGCACGTGCTCGACGACGGCGACGGCCTGCCGCCGGCCTTCCTGGCGACGGCGTTCGACCGGTTCAGCCGCGCCGACGCCGGGCGCACGAGCGGCGGGGCCGGGCTCGGTCTGGCGATCGTCGATGCGATCGCGCGCGCTCACGACGGGACCGCGGGGGTCCGCAACCGACCGGAGGGGGGCGCGGACGTGTGGCTCAGCGTGCCGCGGCCACCGCGGGACGGGCGGTCCCCGGCGGAGCGCCGGGGACCGCCTGACCGCTGACTACTTGGCGACCGTGGCGGCGCCGGCGCTCGGGGCGTCGGGGGTCTCGGTGTCGTTGGCACCGGCCGGGTCGGCCTTGTCGTTGGCGTCGGCCTTGTCGTTGGCCTCGGCCGGGTCGTTGGCCTCGGCCGGGTCGTTGGCGCCCTGGCCCGTGCCGTCGGCCGGGTCGTTGGCGCCGGCCGGATCGGTGGCGTCGGCCGTGTCGCCCGCCTCGGGCGTGTCGGCGGCGTTCGGCGTGGCGGCCGGAGCCGCAGACGACGGCGCCGGCGTGCTCGGCGTCGAGCTGCTGTTCTGCGCGACGGCGATGCCGCCGACGCCCAGCGCGGCGGTGAGCGCGGCCAGGGTTGCGGTGAGGGTCTTGCGGTGGAACTGCTCGAACATCTGCGTCTCCTTGTCGGGTGTGGTGACGTCGGGGACGGTGCCATGCGGCCATGAGGTGGACATGAGGGTCCAGCACCCGGCGCCGGCCGCCGGGACGCTCGCCAGAATGGCGCGATGCGCCGCCTCGGCCTCCTGCTCGCCGCGCTGGCCCTGGCCGCGCCCACGTTCAGCAACCCGGTCTTCGACGGCGACCATCCGGACCCGACGGTCGTCCGCGCCGACGGCATGTACTACGCGAGCGCCACGACCAGCGCGTGGGCGCCCGTGTTCCCGCTCTTCCGCTCGCCCGACCTCGTCAACTGGCAGCAGATCGGCGCGATCCTGCCCGCGCCGCCCGCGTGGACCAACGGGAAGTTCTGGGCGCCCGAGCTCGCCCACGAGCCGGGCCGGTACCTGGCCTACTGGGGCGCCGCCCGGCGCGACGGGCGACCGTGCATCGCGCTGAGCACCGCCGCGCGCCCCGAGGGGCCGTGGCGCTACCGCGGCCGCGTGACGTGCCCGCCGTCGGGCGCGATCGACCCGGCGCCGTTTCGCGACGCCGACGGCTCGCGCTGGCTGCTGTGGAAGCAGCTGGGGCCGGGCAACGGCATCCGGCTGCAGCGCCTGGACGCCTCCGGCCTGCACACGAGCGGGAGCTCGGTCGCGCTGATCGCGCCCGACGCGCCGTGGGAGCAGCTGGTGACCGAGGGCCCGTCGCTGGTGCGCAGCGGCGGCCGCTACCTGCTGTTCTACGCCGGCGGGCACTGCTGCCGGGTCCCGTGCTCCTACGCCGAGGGGGTCGCGCAGGCGCCGGCGCTGCTCGGGCCCTACGTCAAGGACCCCGCCAACCCCATCCTCACCGGCAGCGAGGCGTGGAAGTGCCCGGGGCACGGCACCGTCGTGCAGGCCGGCGCCGGGTCGCTGTTCCTGCTGCACCACGCCTACCGGGGCGACGACGCCCTCGACCTCAGACGCCGGGTGCTGCTGGACCCGATCGGCTTCGACGCCGACGGGTGGCCGGTCATCGGCGACGCCGGGGTCCCGGTCGCGACCGCCGACAGCCCGCTGGGGGCGGTGCAGCAGCCGGCGGCGGCCGGGTTCTCCGACGGCTTCGCGGCGGGCCTGCAGCCCGGCTGGGAATGGCTCTGGGACCGCGTGCCCGACGTCGACACGGCCGGCGGCGAGCTCACGCAGCGCTGCCGGGGGCCGCTGTCGTTCGTCGCCCGCCAGGTCGCCGCCGACCGCCTCACGGCGACCACGACGATCGCGCCGCCGTCGGGCGACGCCGCCGTCGGGCTGGCCGTCGACCTCGGCACGGGCGTGCGGGGGATCGAGGTCCGGCACGGCCGTGCGCGCGCGTTCGTGGCCTCGCCGGCCGGCGTCGCGACGGGGCCGTCGGTCGCGGTGGGCAGCGACCGGCGCGTGCAGCTGACGCTCGGCCTGGCGCCCGGCGGCCTGCTGGCGACCTACGTGCGCGCCGACGCCGGGCCGGAGCTCCGGCTGGACGCCGGG
>JAOPZP010000079.1 GCA_025964055.1 Conexibacter sp. | reverse complement strand
GGTGTAGGAGGCCAGCGGCAGTCCGAGCAGCGCGGAGGCCACCTGCGCGGCGCGGCCCGGCCGCCCCAGCGCGCCGCCGGTGAACGCGTGCAGCGCCGCCGGCGCCGTGGCCGTCCCGAAGCACGCGAGGATCCACGAGCCGATGCTCATCGGCGACGTGACCTTGACCAGGCGCAGCATGTGCATGAACCGCCGCCGGACGCCGAGGTCGGAGATCAGCAGCGCCGGGCTGACGACCGAGCCGGCCAGCGCCGTGGCCCACGCACGGCGCGCGAGGCCGTGGTCGCCGCGGAGGTCCGACAGGAGCGCCAGGCCCGCCGACGCCCCGGCGAGGCCGCCCACGTAGAAGTAGGCGGGGATCTCCGGCGTCCACGTCGGCTCCTTGATGACGGGCTGCGCGGACCCCGACCGGCCGTCCTGCACTCGGGGCCGCGTGGCGCCGAGCTCCGGGCGCCGGCTCATCGGCGCCCCCGGAGCACGGCGGCCGCCAGCCCGCCGCCGAGCGCCAGCGCCGCCGCACCGGCGGCGCCCCAGATGCCCTTGAGGTCGCGGACCGTGTCGACGGGATCGGGCGGCAGGCGGTAGGCCTCGGGCTCGTCGAGCAGCAGGAAGAACGCGCCGAACCCGCCCACGCCGTCGTCGGCGTCGGCGCCGTACAGGCGTGCCTCCTCCAGGCCCGCGTCCTGGAGCTGGGCCAGCCGGTCCTCCGCCCGGTCGCGGAGGTCGCCGAGCTCGCCGAACTGGATGGAGTCGGTCGGGCACGCCTGCGCGCAGGCGGGCTCCATGTCCTCCTTGAGCCGGTCGTAGCAGAGGGTGCACTTCCACACGCGACCGTCGTCCTCGCGCTGGTCGAGCACGCCGAACGGGCAGGCAGGCACGCAGTAGCCGCAACCGTTGCAGACGTCCTCCTGGACCACGACGGTGCCGAACTCGGTGCGGAACAGCGCGCCGGTCGGGCAGACGTCGAGGCACGCGGCGTGGGTGCAGTGCTTGCACACGTCGGAGGCCATGAGCCACCGCATGCCCTCGCCGTCCTGGTAGGTCTGCAACCCGGCCTCCCCCGCCAGGCCGCCGAGCGCGGCGGTCTGCGCGAGCGTCGTGCCGTCCGGCCCGCTCGGGTCGAGGTCGACCGGCTTGCGCTGCTCGACGAACGCGACGTGTCGCCACGTGTCGGCGCCGAGGTCGATCGTGTTGTCATAGGAGTCCCCGGTGAACCCGTTGAGGGAGGCCGGGACGTCGTTCCACTCCTTGCACGCGACCTCGCACGCCTTGCAGCCGATGCAGACGCTCGTGTCGGTGAAGAACCCCATGCGCGGCCGGGCCTCGTCGCCGTAGGCGCCCGGCCACACTCGCGTCTCCAGCTTGAAGCCGGCCATCTACCCGTCCTCCGCTCCCCCGCGCGAGTCGTGCCGCGACTCCCGCACCACGTGTCCCCGCCGGCGGTACTCCTCGACGAGCGCGAGCCGCGCGGGACCGCGCGGGCGGCGGCCCGGCCGCACGTCGCAGGTCGCCGACTTGTACTCGGAGATGTGGGTGTTGAGGTCGAGGACCTGCGCCAGCAGCTCGTTGGCGGCGTCGCCCTTGACCAGGCCGTTGGGTCCCCAGTGGTACGGCAGCCCGACCTGGTGCACGACCCGTCCGTCGACGGTCAGCGGCGTGATCCGGTCGGTGACCATCACCCGCGCCTCGATGGCCGAGCGCGCGGTGACGATCGTCGCCCATCCGGCGTGCTCCAAACCGCGCAGCTGCGCCAGCTCCGGGCTGACCTCCACGAACGGCTCGGGCTGCAGCTCGCTGAGGTAGGCGACGGTCCGCGACATGCCGCCAGCCGTGTGGTGCTCGGTGAGGCGGTACGTCGTCAGCACGAACGGGAAGGCCTCGGCGCCCGCCTCCCCGTCGCTGCGGTGGAAGGGGTTGGTCTCGTCGTCGAGCAGCTGACGGGTCGGGTTGACGCCCGTGGCGTAGAGCGGGTTGGCGGCCGGCGACTCGTGCGGCTCGTAGTGCGTCGGCAGCGGTCCGTCGACCAGCCCGCTGGGCGCGAAGAGCCAGCCGAGGCCGTCGGGGTGCACGATGAACGGCGTATGGCCGCGGATCGCGTCCATCCCCTTGGCGTCCTCGGGCGGCTCGTAGTCCGGCGGGCGGTCGCCAACGAAGTCGGGGTCGTCGCCCAGAGAGGTCCACTGCCGGGCGTCCGCATCCCACCACACGTACTTCTTGCGCTCCGACCACGGCGTGCCGTCGGGCTTGGCCGAGGCGCGGTTGTAGAGGATGCGCCGGTTGCTGGGCCACGCCCAGCCCCACTGCGGCGCGATCCAGTTCTGCTCGGTGTGCGGCTTGCGGCGCGCCGCCTGGTTGACGCCGTCGGCGTAGATCCCGGCGTGGATCCACGAGCCGCACGTCGTCGAGCCGTCGGCCTTCAGGTCCTGGTACTTGGCCACGAACGACCCGTCGGCGTGACGCCCGTTGATCTCCTGCAGCACGGCCTCCGGGTCCGGCTCGTCCTGCGGGCCCTCCGTCGGGTAGTCCCAGGTCAGCGCGCGGAGCGGCCGGTCGCGCTCCAGCGGCGAGTCGGCCAGCCGCTCGCGGATGCGGCGACCCAGGTGGTACATGAACCAGGACTCCGAGCGGCAGTCCGCGGGTGGCTCGAGCGCCTTGTGGCGCCACTGCAGCAGGCGCTGGGTGTTGGTGAAGCTCCCGGCCTTCTCGGTGTGGGCGGCGGCGGGCAGGAAGAAGACCTCGGTCGCGATGTCCTCCGTGCGGAGCTCGCCGTCTTCGATCTCCGGCGCGTCGGAGCGCCAGAACGTCGCGGTCTCGACCTCGGTGAGATCGCGGACGACCAGCCACTCGAGGCTGCGCAGCGCCTTGCGCACCATGCGCGCGTTGGCCGATCCGACGACGGGGTTCTGCCCCACCGCGAAGAAGCCCTTGCAGCGCCCGTCGATCATCCGCGTGAGCGCGGCGTAGTGCGAGTGGTCGCCGTCGATCTTCGGGATCCAGCCGAAGCCGAAGTGGTTGTCCTCGGTGGCGGCGTCGCCGAACCACGCCTTCAGCAGCGACGTCATGTAGGTGTCGAGCCCGCCCCACGCGCCGGTGTCGGGCCCGTTGTCGTCGACGAAGCGATCCAGGTCGTCGCCCGACTCCGGATGCGGCATCGGGATGTAGCCGGGCAGGATGTCGTACAGGGTCGGGATGTCCGTCGACCCCTGGATGTTCGCGTGGCCGCGCAGCGCCAGGATGCCGCCGCCCGGGCGCCCGATGTTGCCGAGCAGGAGCTGGATGATCGAGGCCGCGCGAATGGTCTGCACGCCCGTGGTGTGCTGGGTCCAGCCGACGGCGTAGCAGATGGCGGCGGTCCGGTCCGGCCCCGAGTTGTCGCACAACGCCTGGGCGACGGCGGTCAGCCGCTGCGCCGGGACGCCGCAGATGCGCTCGACCTCCTCGGGCGTGTAGCGCGCGAAGTGGCGCTTGAGGACCTGGAAGACGCACATCGGGTGCTCGAGCTCGATGTCGACCTCCGGCGGCTCGCCGTGCGGCAGCTTCATCCCGTGCGCGCCGTGCGCCTGATCGCCCGACACGTCGCCCGACTGCTCGGACTTGCCGGCGGTCAGCTCGCCCTCCGTGCCGCGATAGCCCCACGACTCCACCTTGTAGAGCCCGTCGTCGGCCTGCCAGCCGGAGAAGAGCCCGTCGAGCTGCTCGGTGTCGCGGAACTCCTCCTTGAGGATCACGGGCGCGTTGGTGAAGTGCTGCACGTACTCGCGGAACTCCGAGCCCGTGCTGAGGATGTGGTTGATGATGCCCCCGAGGAAGGCGATGTCGGTGCCCGGCCGCAGCGCGACGTGGCGATCGGCGATCGCGCTCGTGCGCGTGTAGCGCGGGTCGACGTGGATGACCTGCGCACCGCGCTCCTTGGCCTCGACCACCCACTGGAAGCCCACCGGGTGCTGCTCGGCCATGTTGGAGCCCATGATCAGGATGCAGTCGGAGTTCTGCAGGTCCTGCTGGAAGGTGGTGGCGCCGCCGCGCCCGAACGAGGTCCCCAGACCGGGGACCGTGCTCGAGTGTCATATGCGGGCCTGGTTCTCGATCGACACCGCGCCGGCCGCGGTGAACAGCTTCTTGATGAGGTAGTTCTCCTCGGTGTCGAGCGTCGCGCCGCCCAGCCAGGCGAGCCCGAGCGTGCGGTTCAGCGGCCGCCCGTCCTCGTCGGTCTCCCGCCAGGTCTCCGCGCGCGTGCGCACGACCCGGTCGGCGATCATGTCCATCGCCGTCTCGAGGTCGAGCTCCTCCCACGCGGTGCCGTGCGGGCGGCGGTACTTGACCTTGGTCTGCCGGAGCGGGCTGTTGACCAGGCCCTTGGAGGCGGCGCCCTTGGGGCAGAGCCGCCCGCGCGAGATCGGCGAGTCGGGATCGCCCTCGATCTGGATGACCTGCTCGTGCTTGACGTACACCTTCTGCCCGCAGCCGACCGCGCAGTACGGGCAGATCGACTGCACGACGCGGTCCGCGGTCTCCGTGCGGGCGCGCAGCTCCTGGGAGCGCGGCGAGCGCGCGGCCGGCCCCAGGCCGAGTGGATCGCCGGCGAGCTGCCGCAGCAGGGGCGGCAGCCCAAGCCGCCACCCGCGTCGCATCCGGCCGGACATGCCGGCGTCGTACCTGCCGGACGGCTGGGTCAAACCCGGCGCCGGACGGGTAGGGGTCAGGCGACGACACCGATGAAGGCGGCAAGGCATGGCGAAGACCACCACCGGCCAGTTCATCCTCGAGCGCCTGGCCGACGACTGGGGCGTGCGCCGGATCTACGGCTATCCCGGCGACGGCATCAACGGCATCCTCGCCGGCTTCCACCACGTCGGCGACCGCCTCGAGCTCCTGCAGGTGCGCCACGAGGAGATCGCCGCGTTCGCGGCCACCGCGCACGCCAAGCTCACCGGCGAGGTCGGCGTCTGCCTCGCCACCTCCGGGCCGGGCGCCATCCACCTCCTCAACGGGCTCTACGACGCCAAGCTCGACCATCAGCCGGTCGTCGCGATCGTCGGTCAGCAGGCGCGCATGTCGCTCGGATCGGACTACCAGCAGGAGGTCGACCTCGTCTCGCTGTTCAAGGACGTCGCGAGCGAGCTGGTCCAGGTGTGCATGGTGCCCGAGCAGGCCGCGCATCTCATCGACCGCGCGATGCGCATCGCCAAGGCGACGCGCTCGCCCACGTGCATCATCGTCCCCAACGACGTCCAGGAGCTGCCCTACGAGGCGCCCCCGCGCGCCCACGGCGCCACGGCCTCCTCCAGCGCGCCGATCCGCAAGCCGCACGTCGTGCCCGACGACCGGGCGCTGGCGGAGGCGGCCGCCGTGCTCAACGCCGGCGAGCGCGTGGCGATCCTCGTCGGCCAGGGCGCCAAAGGGGCGCTGGCCGAGATCACCCTGGTCGCGGAGCTCCTCGGGGCCGGCGCGGCGCGGGCGCTCAACGGCCGTGCGGTGCTGCCCGACGACTTGCCGTGGGTGACCGGGTCGATCGGGCTGCTGGGCACCAAGCCCTCCTACGACCTCATGGCCGGCTGCGACACGCTGCTCATGGTGGGCTCGAGCTTCCCCTACAGCGAGTGGCTGCCCGAGCCCGGCCAGGCGCGCGGCGTGCAGATCGACCTGGACGCGCGCCTGATCGGCCTGCGCTATCCGATGGAGGTCAACCTGGTCGGCGACTCGGTCGACACGCTGCGCGCGCTGCTCCCGCTGCTGGAGGCCAAGGAGGACCGGTCCTGGCGCTCGGAGATCGAGGCGGGCGTGGAGCGCTGGTGGAAGATCCTCGACGAGCAGGCGCACGAGCCGGCCGACCCGATCAATCCGCGGCTGGTCTTCCACGAGGTCAGCTCGCGGCTGCCCGACGGCGCCATCCTGACCGCCGACTCGGGCTCGGCCACCGACTGGTGGGCACGCCACATCCGCATGCGCGCCGGCATGCAGGCGGCGCTCTCGGGGACGCTGGCGACCATGTGCCCGGCTGTGCCGTACGCGCTGGCCGCCAAGCTCGCCCACCCCGACCGCCCGGTCATCGCCTCGATCGGCGACGGCGCCATGCAGATGCTGGGGATCAACGCCCTCATCGACATCGCGCACTACGCCGACCGCTGGACCGATCAGCGCCTGGTCGTCGCCGTGCTCAACAACGGGGACCTCAACCAGGTCACCTGGGAGCAGCGCGTCATGAGCGGCGACGCCAAGCTCGACGCCTCCCAGAACCTCCCGCCGTTCGACTACGCCGGCTACGCCCGGCTGCTGGGCCTGCACGGCGTGCGCGTCGAGCGCCCCGAGGACGTCGGGCCCGCCTGGGACGACGCGCTCGCCGCCGGCCGCCCGGCGCTGATCGAGTTCGTCACCGACCCGGAGGTCCCGCCGCTGCCCCCGCACATCCGCTTCGAGCAGGTCAAGGAGATCGCCCACGCGATCCGCGAGGGCGACGCCGCCGCGCCACGCTTCATGCGCCAGTCGATCCGGGCGAAGGTGGCCGAGATCCTGACGCGCTGAGGCGGCCGTCGTCCCCGACCGCGATGCTCACGCAGAAGCCTGGGTGCCCCGCCGCGCGTGCCGGCCCTCACCGCCCGAGCGTTCGCAGCCACGCGTCGATCGTCGCCACGTCGCGATCGGTGACGATCCGGGCCGGGAAGAGCCCGTGGCCGTGGACGCGGCGGAAGTCCGGGATCTCGATGCCGCCCGCCAGCCGTGGCCCACGCTGACCCTGTGCCTGGTCGCCGTGGCAGCGGGCGCACCCGAGGCCCTGCGCGGAGAACGCGGCTCGGCCGGCGACGGCGGCGGGGACCCCGCGATCCATCGCCGCCTGGAGCCGGCGGGCGCCGACGGCGCTCTGGGCGAACTGCCCGGCGTCGGCGATCCCCACGCCGTGCTCGTAGGTCAGGCGCCCGCCGAGGTAGCCCTGGACCGCGACCGCCAGCACCGCCAGGACCGCCAGCGCCCCGAAGGCCCGCGCGGCGGGCCGGCGGGTCCCGCGCCAGTGCGCGGAGGCGTGCGCCAGCGCGGGGACGGCGACCAGCACGGCGATCCCGATGCCGATCCAGAAGTGCGCCGTCCCGGCACGGAAGCTCTGCCCGCGCAGCTCGGTCTGGGCCTGGCCCCAGACCAGCAGGCCGGTCGCGCCGGCGGCCGCCACCCCGACGACGCAGGCGCCCAGCGCCCACGGCTCGGCCTTCTCGACCGCGACGCCGCCGACGCCGGCGCGGCGCAAGGCGTACAAGATCGCGAAGAGCGGGATGGCGACGACGGCGAGGTGGGTCGCCGCGCCGTGGAGCTCGGAGAGGTGGATCATCGCGGGTGCAACGTACCCGCGCCGGGTCAGGATCCCGTCAGGCCATGATCCGAGCGACGGTGAGCTCGTAGACCGGCCGCGCCTCGCGGTCCCGCGACCGCTGGTACTTGCCGAGGCGCTCCTCGTACAAGCGCGCCACCGGCCGAGCCCGACGAACGCCTCTGTTACATTAGTTCGATCGAAGCAATTGAGAGAAGAGATATGCACAAGCGTTCCCCGGACACCAACCTGCTCGAGGCCACGATCAGCGTCGCGGCCCACCTCGAGACCGAGCTGGAGGAGGCGCTGGCCGAGCATCGCCTCACCCGCCCGACCTTCCTCGTGCTCGCCGCGCTGCACGCCGCCGACGACCACACGCTCAACCAGCGCGAGCTCGTCGCCCGGGTGCGGCGCACGTCGGGCACGATGAGCGTCCGGCTCGGGCGCCTCGAGCACGCCGGGGTCATCGCGCGTGAGCGCGACCCCGAGAACCGCCGCAACGTCACCGTCAAGCTCGCCGACCGCGGGCGCGAGCTGGTCGAGGCGGCGCTGCCGACCTACGCGGAGCGCTCGGAGCGGCTCGTCGCCGCCCTCTCGCCCG
>JAOPZP010000064.1 GCA_025964055.1 Conexibacter sp. | reverse complement strand
ACCCGTGCGCGGGTGCTCCGGGAGGTCGGCGCGCCGCTGGCCGACGAGCCGCTCGTGCTGCACCCGCTCGCGGGCGACCTCGTGCGGGTGCGGCTGCTGGCCAGCGGCGTCTGCCACTCCGACCTGCACGTCGTCGACGGCGGGTGGGGCGCGCCGCTGCCGCTGGTGCTGGGGCACGAGGGCGCCGGGATCGTCGAAGCGGTCGGGCCGGGCGTGCGCGACGTGCGCCCGGGCGACCACGTCGTCCTGGCCTGGCAGGCGCCGTGCCGGCGCTGCTCGGCGTGCGCCGCCGGGCAGGCGTGGCTGTGCTCGGGCACGCGCTCCCTGGAGCACGTGCTGCCCGACGGCGCCGCGACGTTCGCCACCGCCGACGGCGGCGAGCCGGTCCACGCCTACCTCGGCCTGGGGACGTTCTCCGAGCAGACGGTCGTCCCGGAGTCGGCGGCGATCCCGATCGACGCGCGCGTGCCGCCGGCCGTCGCCGCGCTGATCGGCTGCGCCGTCACGACGGGCGTCGGGGCCGTGCTGCGGACGGCCGGCGTGCGCGCGGGAGAGAGCGCGGTCGTCGTCGGGTGCGGGGGGGTCGGCCAGGCGGTCATCCTCGGCCTCGCGCTGGCGGGCGCCGACCCGATCCTCGCGATCGACCTGTCCGACGCGCGGCTGGAGCAGGCCCGCGTGCTGGGCGCGAGCCATGTCCTGCGCGGCGACGACCCGGACCTCGCCGCGGAGGTGGCGCGACTCACCGGCGGCGGCGCCGACCACGCGTTCGAGGCGGTCGGCCGCCGCGCGACGATGGAGCTGCTGCCGGCGCTGATCGGCCGAGGCGGCCAGGCCGTGCTCGTCGGCATGCCGGCCGAGGGCACGCGCATGACGCTCGATCCGTTCGACCTCGCCGACCAGGGCAAGCGGCTGGTCGGCTGCAACTACGGTTCCAGTGTGCCCAGCGTCGACTTCCCGCGCCTCGCGCGCCTGTACCTCAACGGCCGGCTGCCGCTCGACCGGCTCGTCGGGCGTCGCACCGGCCTCGACCAGGCCGACGCGGCGCTGGGCGACCTGCGCGACGCCGCCGGGCTGCGGACGATCCTCGACCCGCAGGCGGGCTGATGGACGGCGACGGCCGCGTCCGGTTCGGCGGCCGCCTGCGCCACGCGCGCGAGGCCAACCGCATGACGCTCGGCGACCTCGCCGAGCGCAGCGGCGTCACCAAGAGCTTCCTCTCGCGCGTCGAGCGCGACGAGACCAGCCCGTCGGTGGCGAGCCTCGTCGCGATCTGCGACGCGCTGGGCCTCGCCATGGCCGACCTCTTCGCCGTGCCCCAGGCCACGCTCGTGCGCCGGGCCGACCGGCCGCAGCTCGCCGACCTGCCCAAGGCCGCCGACGTCGTCGACACGCTGATCACCCCGGCTCCCGAGCGGCACGTCACGGTCCTGGAGACCGTGGCGGCGCCGGGCGGCTCCGGCGGCGACGCGCTGTACACGCTGGCCAGCGAGGCGGAGGTCTGCTTCGTCCTGGAAGGGACGATCCAGATCACCGTCGAGACCGAGACGTTCGTGCTCGAGGCCGGCGACGCGCTGACGTTCGGCGCCGCGGTCCCGCACACGTGGTGCACGGCCGACGCCCAGGCCGGCGCACGGATCCTGTGGATCCTCGCGCCGGCGCTCCCCGATCCCCAGAAGAGCATGCGATGACGCTCCCCACTCCCCGCTTCCACCCCGCCGACGCCAGCCTCGCCCCCCGGTACTCCGGGGTGCGGACCTTCGCGCGGCTGCCCCAGGTGGGACTCCCGCACGACGACGTCGACGCCGCCGTGGTCGGCGTGCCGTTCGACACCGCCACGAGCTTCCGCGCCGGCGCCCGCTTCGGCCCCGAGGCGGTCCGCTCGGCCTCGGCGCTGCTGCGGCCCTACCACCCACCGCTGGACATCGACGTCTTCGGCACGCTGTCGATCGTCGACGGCGGCGACATCGACATCACGCCCGGCAACGCGCTGCGCTCGACCGAGCAGGTGGACGCGGCGCTGCGCCCGGTCATCGAGGCCGGCATCGTCCCGGTCGTCCTGGGCGGCGACCACTCGATCGTCCTCGGCGAGCTGCGCGCGCACGCGGCGGTGCACGGCCCGGTGGCCGTGGTGCTGCTCGACGCGCACGCCGACACCTGGGACGAGTACTACGGCGAGCGCTACTTCCACGGCACGCCGTTCCGCCGCGCCGTCGAGGAGGGCCTGATCGACACCGGCCGCTCGCTGCTGGCCGGGATGCGCGGGCCGCTGTACGCGCCCGAGGACCTCGGGGTCGCGCGCGACATGGGGTTCGAGATCATCGTCGGCGACGAGCTGCGGACGCTGAGCGCGGCGGAGTACGGCGCGCGGGTCCGGGAGCGCGTCGGCGACGGGCCGGCCTACCTGTCGTTCGACATCGACGTCCTGGACCCGGCCTTCGCGCCCGGCACCGGGACGCCGGAGGTCGCCGGCCTGCTGCCGCACGAGGCCCTCGGCTTCCTGCGGTCGCTGGCGGGGATGAGCTTCACGGGCTTCGACGTCGTCGAGGTCTCGCCGCCCTACGACGGGCCCGGGCAGGTGACCGCGCTGCACGCCGCGGCGGTGGCCTACGAGATGCTCGCGCTGACCGCCGTCGCCCGGCGCGACGCGGCATGAGCGCCGCCGCCGACACCGTCGTCGCCTGCTGCCAGCTCGCGCCGCAGCTCGGTGAGCTCGAGCGCAACCGGGCGGCGTCGTGCGCGGCGATCGTGGCGGCCGCCGACGCGGGCGCTCGCGTCGTGGTCCTGCCGGAGCTGGCGGTCAGCGGCTACGTGTTCGCCGGCACCGAGGAGGCGCGCGCGCTCGCCGAGCCGGTCGACGGTCCGACCGTGTCGGCCTGGGCGGCGCTGGCGCGCGAGCGCGACCTCGTCGTCGTGGGCGGGCTCTGCGAGCGCGACGGCGACGTCCTGCGCAACAGCGCCGTGCTGATCGACGCCCGCGGTCTGCGCGGGGTGTACCGCAAGGCCCACCTCTGGGATCGCGAGGGCGAGGTGTTCGCCGCGGGGTCCGAGGCGCCGCCCGTGATCGAGACCGCGGTGGGCAGGATCGGCATCGTGGTCTGCTACGACCTCGAGTTCCCCGAGTGGGTCCGGCTGCCTGCGCTGGCCGGCGCCGGCCTGCTGTGCGCGCCGGTGAACTGGCCGGCTGCGCCGCGGCCGGCGGGGGAAAGGCCCGCGGAGGTCGTGCGGGTGCAGGCGGCCGCCGCGACCAACCGCATGTTCATCGCGGCCTGCGACCGCACCGGCACCGAGCGGGGCGTCGACTGGGTCGGAGGATCGGTCATCGTCGACCCCGACGGCTTCCCGCTCGCCGGGCCGGCCGGGCCGCATGACGTCACGACGCTCGTCGCGCGCTGCCGGCTGGGCGACGCCCGCGACAAGCGGCTGGGCGAGCGCAACGACGCGCTCGCCGACCGCCGGCCGGAGCTCTACGGCCCGCTGACGGCGACCGGGCCGCGGGCGTGACGATCGAGGCGGAGGTCCTGGCGGCCGCCGACGCGCTGGTGGCCGACTTCGGCGGCGGACGCGTCGAGGCGTACTTCGCGCGCCTGGCGCCCGACGCGACGTTCCTGTTCCACACCGCACCGGGCGAGCGCTTGGCGTCGCGCGCCGCCTATCGCGCGC
>JAOPZP010000583.1 GCA_025964055.1 Conexibacter sp. | reverse complement strand
GCGCTGGCCGGCCCGGCCTCGGCCGCGCCGCTGCTGCCGAGCGGCAACCTGCTGGCCAACCCCGGCGCCGAGGTCGGCGGCGCGGCGGCCGACTCGAGCCAGACCGTCCCGCCGCCGAGCTGGTCGCCGTCGCCGGGGCTGAGCCAGGTGCTCTACGGCGCATCGCCGGGCTTCCCGGCACCCGCCGTCAGCTCGGCCATCGGAGGCGGCGGCGCATTCTTCGCCGGGGGCAACGCGGTCGCGACCTCCAGCGGCAACCAGATCATCAACCTCGCGGCCGGGGCGGCCGCCATCGACGCGGGCCGCGTGCGGGTCGTGCTCTCGGGCGCGCTCGGCGGCATCGGCGGCCAGGAGGACAACGCCACCGTCGGCGCCCAGTTCGACGCCAACGACAACCGGCACTTCTTCGGCGGGATCAGCATCGGGCCCGTCACCGACGCCGACCGGGGTGGCACGACCACCTTGCTCCCGCGCAGCGCGACGGAGATCCTCCCGGCCGGCACGCGGCGCGCCTACGTCTCGCTGAGCTTCCAGCGCACGGCGGGTGCCTACAACGACGGCTACGCCGACAACCTGTCGCTGACGGTCCAGGCGATCCCGATCGTCCACACGGTCGCCGCCGACCAGGTCACCCAGAGCAGCGCGCGCGTCGGCGCCACCCTCGACGACGGCGGGTCGGCGACCACCTACCGCATCGAGTACGGGACGACCACGGCGTACGGCCAGCGCACGCCCGACGCCGTGACCGCGGGCGCCGGCGGCGTGGTGGCGGTGCAGACGGCGCTCGGCGGCCTCGCTCCGGGGTCCGACTACCACGCCCGCGTGGTCGCCGACGGCCCCGACGGCCCCGTCGCCGGCGAGGACGTCGCGTTCCACACCGCGGCCGCCGACGCCACCGCGGCGGGCCTGCCCGCCGGCCTGGACTTCACCTGGGCGCCCCACGCCGACGTCCTGATCGCCGGGGCGCCGACCGGCGGCGTGCAGTTCCAGGCGACCCCGGGACCGGGCGTCGACTACGCCTGGGACTTCGACTTCCACGACGGCTCGGGCTTCCGGCCCGACCCGTCGGCCGCGGGGGCCGCGCCGCGCCACGGCTTCACCGCCGACGGCGCCCACGACACCGGCCGGGCGCCCGGCACCGACGGCCAGCGACGCCGGCTCTACTCGGTGCGCCTGCGCGCGACGGCCGCCAACGGCGCGGTGGCCGAGGTGGTGCACGACCTCGTCGTCATGCCCAACAGCCCGCCGAAGGTCGACTTCACCACGCGCCGCGCCGACACCGGCGTGAACCACCCGGTCACCTTCACGCCGCTGGCCACCGACCCCGACCAGGGGCCGCGGACCGCCGACCAGATCGACCACCTCGAGTGGGACTTCGACCCGCCCGCGGCCGGCGGCCAGCCCGACCTCATCTGCGCCCCGGACGGCTCGGCCTGCCACCTGCCCGACAGCACGACGGTCCCCGGCCCGTGGTTCTCGGCCGGCGACGGCCACCAGGCGGTCGTGAACTTCTTCGCCCGCGGCCTGGCCGCCCACAGCCTCCCGCCGCTGGCGACCATCGACCTCGACGCGCTCCCCGCGACCGCCGCCGACGGCCGCCCGCTGGCCGGGGCGATCGGCGTGCGCGCGTGGGGCAACCAGGTCTACTGGATCGAGCACGACCCGCGCCTCGCGTACCTGTATGACAACGCGACGCTGCTGCAGCAGAGCACGTTCGACCTCGACGCCGGGGAGGCGACCGGCGCCCAGCTCGACACCCGCGCCACGCTCCGCGCCGCCTCGCCGTTCGCCACCAAGATCCAGGGCGTCGCCTACGCCAAGCTGCTGGCCTCCAGCTTCCTGCAGTGGCGCGGCGTGACGCTCACCGCCGTCGACAGCGCCGGGCTGCGCACCTCGGTCACCCACACCGTCCCGCTCGTGCCCGACCAGCCGCCGAAGCTCCGGGCGCAGTTCGTCAACCGTGACCCGAACGGCACGACCGTCGCGGTGTTCCGCCCCGGGCAGCGCGTGCGGATCCCGCTGGTCGGCGCGGCGCGCAACGGCAAGCGCCGCGCCCACACCGCCGAGACCACCTCGCAGACGATCGACTACCCGCTGACGACCGACGACGAGCTCGCCTTCGACGCCAGCGGCAGCAGCGACGCCGACGGCTCGATCGCCTACTACACGCTCGAGGTGGGCAAGCCGCTGCAGGCGGCTTCGGTCTGCAAGCCCAACATCAAGCCGCCCGTGCTCGGCGGCGGCCAGATCTCGGCCGACCCGCCGATCGAGGCCTACGGACCCGGCGCGTTCTTCCCCGCCACCGGCGCCGGCGGCACCGGCCTGACCTCGCCGGTCGGCATCGCGGGGTCGCTGCCCGGCGTCGCGCTGAACCCGCGCGGGCTGCAGCAGGTCGGCTTCGCCGCCCGGGCCGGGCAGGCGGCGGCCGTGCGCCAGATCGCCCACGCCAAGCGCTCGGGCCTGCCGTCGCTGGCCTCGCTGCTGGGAAGGCTCCCGGTCGAGCACGCCTGCGCGCCCTACACCGAGCGCAACGTCATCCCGGAGCCGTTCAAGGTGCGCGGCAGCGCCGCGGCGCGCCCGCTGCTGCACCCGATCACCCCGGTGCCGTCCCCGCTGCTGACCGCGCTTCGCAACCTCGACGTCGACACGACCGCGCTGGTCACCCGCGACCCGTCGGCCCTGCGCTTCAGGATCCCGACGCCCGGCACGTACTCCGTCGCCGTCTCGGCCTACGACGACGCCGGTCTCGGCGCCACCCAGCGCACCGACGGCTTCCAGATCGTGCCGCCCGCCGGCAAGTGCCAGAACATCGCCGGCCAGGACCTGAAGTTCCAGCGCAAGTTGGTGTTCTCGGGGCAGTGCATGGACTACGGCGGCGACCACCGCCGCTTCTGGACCACGAGCACGATCGACATCAACGGCGTCAGCCTGCGGCCGGCCGCCGGCTCCGCGCTCTACCTCCAGCTCGACGGCAACGAGCGCCTCCGGCTCTTCGCGACGACGTCGGGCAAGCCCGCCGGGTTCGACGGCAAGGATCCCTACCCCGATACGACGCTCGAGGACCTGGCGTCCCACCCGGGCGCCGTGGACGTCGTGGCCGACAACGAGCCCGTCGCGCGCTTCGGGGAGTTCGGCAGGGACCGCGCCTGGGACTTCGTCGCCAACCGGCACGCCGCCGCCCCGTCGATCCCGGCGGGCACGATGTACCACGGCTCGCCGGTCGCGCGGCCCGACGCGGGCAGCGACGACTGGGGCGCCTTCGGGGTCACCTTCGCCGATGGCGGCCGCTCGGCCACGGCGTTCCGCGTCGTGCTGCCGTCGCAGTTCAGCCGCGACAGCGAGAGCGCGTCGCCGACCGCCGACGTCAACCTCCCGGGCCTCGACGAGCCGCGCAGCGCCCCGCTGACGACCAACACCTATGCCGACATCGCGGCCCGCCGCCGGCGGGCACGCGCGCACGCCGCGCTCAACCTCGCCGCGACGCTCGACCTGTCCGGGACCACGATCGGCCCGGTGACGATCCTCGACGGGCGGCTGAAGTTCGACACGTCCACCGGACTGTGGAAGGGCGACATCGACGACGCGCTGCTGTCGCTCGGGCCGCAGATGTTCCACATCACCTTCCACATCCTGATCGACGACGGCCAGCTCAAGGAGGCCGGCGGCAGCGTCCGCGCCGATCCGCCGGGCATCCAGATCTTCACCGGCGTCTTCCTCAACGAAGTCCGCTTCGGCATCGTCACCGATCCGCTCACGGTCAGCGGCGGCGCGACGTTCAGCTTCCTCAACGTGCTCCAGGGCGACCTCGACCTGATCGTCCGGACCGACCCGGTGTTCCTGCGCCTGCAGGGGCGCGTCCGGATGGCGAGCCTCGAGCTCGGCGGCGGCTTCGTCCAGTACGACGAGGCCAACGCCCAGACGCTGACGTTCGGCGGCCACTTCGGCGCCGACTTCGGGCCGGCGTCGCTGCAGGCGTCGCTGGAGGGCGGCGTCTCGTTCAAGACCAAGGAGTTCTACATCGAGGGTCGCGGCCACGCCTGCCTGTGGCTCTGCCTCGACGTGCAGGCGCTGGCCTCCAACATCGCGGTCGCCGCCTGCGGGTCGGTCGACCTCTTCGTCACCACCGTCTCGGCCGGCCTCGCCTACCGCTTCGGCGACGGGCTCGACGTGTTCACCGGCTGCGACCTCGAGCCCTACAAGCCGGCGGTGTTCCGCGCGCGGGCGGCGGGACCGACGCCACCCGGCGACGGGCTGACGGTCCCAGCCGGGACCGAGCAGATGGCCTTCAAGTTCTACGGCGACCCGGCGCTGCCCGGCGCGCCGAGGCTCTCGCTGACCGCCCCCGACGGCCGCGTCTTCACGACCGCGGCGCTGCCGGGCGACTACGTGTTCTCGCCGCCGGAGCCGGCCGGCCTCGCGGGACGCCCCGCCGGCACCACCCAGGCCGCCACCGCGCTCATCGACCAGGATCCCGTCGACCACGTCTCCACGGTGCTCGTCGCCCGTCCGGCCGCGGGCCAGTGGCACGTGACGCCCGCCGACGGCAGCCCCGCACCGGTGCGCGTCGAGCTGGCCGCCGGCCGCCACATCGCCGACGCGACGCTCAAGGCCAACGTGGTGCCGGCGACCGTCGGTGCCACCACGCTGAAGATCGGCGGCAAGGCGTTCGCGCTCACCGGCGCGCACGCGTCGGCCGCCACGACGATCCGGCCCGCGGTCGTCGCGGCGCTGCGCAAGGTGCCGGTGCTGGAGCGCCTGCGCCTGCGCGGCACGGTGATCGACGTCCCGGCCGGGCTCACGGGCGAGATGACCATCATCGACGCCGCGCCGCACGGCTCGACGATCGTGCGGACCTTCGACGTGGCCACGACGCATGGGCGGGTGCCGATCGCCTTCGATCCCAGCACCGAGCCGGGGCAGCACGAGCTGCTCGCGTTCCTCACGCACGCCGACGGCGTGCCGCGCCAGCAGACGGTCGTGGATCGCTTCACCGCCCCGCCGCTGCCGACGCCGTCGGCCCCGTCCCTGGCGCTGCACCGCAGCCGCAACGGCGCCGCCTACGTGGACGTCTCGCCCGGGACGGCGGGGTCGCTCACCGGCAACGGGACGTCATTCGAGCTGGTGATCGTCACCTCGGCCGGCCAGCGGATCGAGCGGATCGTCGACGGCCGGGCCGCCCATTCGCTCGGCGACGGGCGCTTCCGCGTCCAGCTCGGGGCCATCGGCGGGCAGACGGTGAAGCTCAGCGGCCGGATGCGGTACGGCGCGGCCATCGGCCGGGTCGGCAACGACGCGATCCACGCGGCCATCCGGGGCTGAGCCGGGCGGAGCAGTGTCGTCCAGCGCCGCGGCGAGCTCGCGGCGGGAGGCGATCCCGAGCTTGCGGTAGGCCGCGGCGAGGTGGTATTCCACGGTGCTCACCGTGACGACCAGCAGTTCGGCGATCGCGCGGTTGGTCAGCCCGTCGCGGGCCAGCTCGCAGACCCGGCGCTCGCGGGCGGTGAGCGACTGCGGCCCGCGACGGAACGGGC
>JAOPZP010000551.1 GCA_025964055.1 Conexibacter sp. | reverse complement strand
GCCCCCGGCAGGCCGCCGCGGCTCCGGCGGAGGCGGAGGCGGATGGATCCGCAGCCACGCGCTGCTGGTCGGCCTCGCTGCCGTGGTGGTCGCCGCGGCGGTCGCGGCGCTCGCCCTCGGCGGCTCCGGCTCGTCGTCCTCCTCGTCGAAGACCGCCGCCGCCACCCCCGGCCAGCGGGTCTCCTCGAGCCTCGGCCCGATCCCCACCAACCGCGTCAACGGCAGCGGCACCGCCACCATGCGCCTCAACGGCCGCTCGCTGAAGGTCTCGATCGACAGCAAGGGACTGCTCAACGGTGCGCCGCACGCAGTGCACATCCACGCCGGCCGCAAGGGCGTCTGCCCGCCCGCGTCCGCGGCCTCGCCCCACAACGGGCACCTCTCGATCGCCACGCACGCGGGCGCGCCGTTCTACGGACCGGCGGTCGAGGCGCTGACCACGCGGGGCGACACGACGCCCAAGAGCCTGGTGGCGTTCGCCCGCTACCCGACCACGTCCGACGTCCAGTACCGGCGGACCGTCACGGTGTCTCCGGTCGTCGCCTCCTACATCCGCAAGAACAACGCCGTGCTCGTCGTCCACGGGATCGACTACAACCACAACGGCGTCTACGACGGGGTCCTGGAGCGCAGCGACCTCGATCGCAGCCTGACCGGGGAGTCGACCGCCCCGGCGCTGTGCGGACCGATGGTCGCCGCCAAGAAGGCCGCCGGCGGCAAGAGCAAGTCGGCACAGGCCGGCCCGCTGAGCCCGGGCGGTGACGTCTACACGGTGGCGCTGGCGCCCAGGCCGAGCGCGCCCGCCGAGCCGGTCGGGCTGTTCTGCCCCTTGGTCGCGGCGAAGGGCCCGGGGTTCCCGAGCGCCTGACATCCGAGTACCGGCACTGGCTCACCAGCCCGAAGCTGGCGGTGCCGCTGACCGTCGTGGCCGCGATCGCCGGCTTCCTCGTCGTGTCGAGCATCGGGCGCTCGCCGCCGGCCAAGGACTCGCGGGCGACGGCCGACCGCACGCCGACCGTCGCGGTGCGCCGCACGCGACTCGGGCGCGTCCTGGTCTCCGCCCGGGGCCGCACGCTGTACCTCTTCCGCGAGGACGGCAGCCGCAGCACCTGCTTCGCCGCGTGCGCGCAGGTGTGGCCGCCACTCCTGGTGTCGGGCCGGCCGCGGGCCGGCCGCGGCGTCGACGCCCGCAAGCTCACGACGGTGCCCCGCCGGCACTCGAAGCTCCGGCAGGCGGCGTACGCCGGGCATCCGCTGTACACGACCACCGGCGACACGCGCGCGGGCCAGACCGAGGGCCAGGGCTTCCTGGGGACGTGGTTCGTCGTCTCGCCCGCCGGCCGGCAGGTCGGCAAGGCGTCGGCGTCGGCAGGGGGCTACTGACCGACATGGAGGGGTCGCTCCGATGAGGATCGCCGCAGCGCGTCTCGGGTGGTCGGCGGGCTCCGCCGCGCTGCTGATGCTGATCGTCCCGTCGGTGGTGGCCGCCGCCGAGCCCGCGGGCTTCGCCTACGGCGTCGCGGCCGGCGAGGTGACGCCGACCTCGGCGATGCTCTGGACGCGCGCCGCGCGCCCCGGGGCCGTCGTCCTGAAGGTCTCGCGCGCCGTGGCCAAGGCCGGGTGCTCGCCGGCGCCGGCCGGCGCCGGCGGCGTGGGCGTCCTGCAGCGGACGCGCACCGCGGCAGATGCCTCCGACAACACGGTCCGGGCCACCGTGACGCGGCTCGTGCCGGCGACGCGCTACTTCTACCGCTTCTGCCAGGGCACGTCGCACAGCCGGCTCGGGCGGTTCAAGACCGCCCCGACGTCGCGCTTCGCCGGGCCGATCCGCTTCGCGGTCAGCGGCGACGCCGACGGCGCGATCAACCCCGCCACCGGCGCGCCGGCCTACAACCGCTTCGAGGTCTACCGCCGGATGGCGGCGCTGAACAACGACTTCAACGTGAACCTCGGCGACGTCATGTACTCCGACAGCGCCGTCGCAGGCGTCCCGCCGGCGCTGTCGCTGACCGACAAGTGGGCCAAGTACCGGCTGAACCTCACCTACCCGAACCTCCGGCGGCTGCGGGGGTCGGCCGGCCTCTACAGCCACTGGGACGATCACGAGTTCATCGACAACTTCTCGGTGCCGGTCTTCGGCCAGGGCCTGTTCCGCGCCGGCGCCAAGGCGTTCCTGGACTACAACCCCGCCCGCTACAAGCCGAGCACCGGCCTCTACCGTCGCTTCCGCTGGGGGCGCAACGTCGAGCTCTTCTTCCTCGACGAGCGCGCGTTCCGCAGCGCGCCCGCGTCGGCGACCCCGGCCTGCAACAACCCGGTCACCGCGCTGCCCGACCCGCTGCCGCGGCTCCCCGAGCGCCTCCGCACGAGCCTCGTGACGCAGATCGGCCTCCCGCCGGCCGCCGCCGCGTCGGTCTCGCCCGCGTGCCAGGCGGCGCTCAACGACCCGTCGCGGACGATGCTCGGACGCCCGCAGCTGCAGGCCTTCGAACGGGCGGTCCAGCGGTCGAAGGCCACGTTCAAGGTGATCCTCAACGAGGTCCCGATGCAGGGGTTGTACTGGGATCCGTACGACCGCTGGGAGGGCTACGCCGCCGAGCGCCGCTCGCTGCTGACCTTCCTCAAGGCCCGCGTCCGCAACCTCGTCTTCCTGACGACGGACTTCCACGCCAACATGATCGACCAGGTCCGGCTGTCGTCGTTCGCCGAGGACGGGCCGACGCTGAACACCGGGTTCTACGACGTGGTCGTCGGGCCGGTCGCGCTCAAGACGTTCGCCGTCGACACGGATCTGAAGACCGGCATCCCGGGCGCGTCCAACTACGTCCGGGCGCTGTTCAAGGCGCCGCCGCCGCTGGGGCTCGGCCTCCGCTGCGCCGCGCTCAACACCTACAGCTACGCGCAGGTCGTCGCCACGTCCAAGCGGCTGACCGTCGCCCTCGCCGACGCGCAGGGCCGTCCCGTCAACGAGACGCCGAGCGGCCCCGCCTGCCGCCGGCTGACCATCCCACGCCGATGACGCACGAGGGGAGGCGAACGCCGGCATGACCGAGCACCCGCCACCGACCGCCCGACCCGACGCCGGACCCGACGTCCGGGTCGGCGCCATCCCGGCCACGATCCTGCATCACGGCCGCCGCATCGCCCTGACCGCCGACGGGCTGCAGATCGGCCGCGTCCCGGGCAACGACATCGAGATCCCCAGCAAGGCCGTCTCCCGCCATCACGCCCGGATCGTCCAGGTGCCCGAGGGCTTCTGGATCGTCGACCTGGGCTCGCGCAACGGGACGCTGCTCAACGGTGAGCGCTTCTACGGCGAGTCCCGGTGGCTGGCCAACGGCGACACCGTGGTGGTCGGCGGCGAGCCGCTGCGCTTCCTGACCGGCCAGGAGACGCGCTTCGCCGCGTCGGCGCCGGCGATGCCGACCACGCACGCGATCCGCTTCACCGGCGATCGCCTCACGATCGGCCGCGACGACGGCAACGACGTGGTGCTCGACGACCCCAACGTGTCGCGCTTCCACGCCGAGGTCCTCAAGGAGGGCGGCCAGATCGAGGTGCGCGACCTGCAGTCGCGCAACGGCACCCGCGTCAACGGGCAGCCGGTGCGGCGCGCCGTGCTGCAGACGGGCTCGGAGATCGGGGTGGGCCCGTACCGCCTGATCTTCGACGGCACCGACTTCGTCGCGCGCGCCGAGCACGGGGCGCTGCGCCTCGACGCCGAGGGCATCGCCGTCGAGGTCAAGGACAAGAAGATCCTGCAGCCGACGATGATCAGCATCGAGCCGGGCGAGCTCGTCGCGATCATCGGCGAGAGCGGAGCCGGCAAGTCGACGCTGCTGAAGGCGCTCGCGGGCGTCAACCCTCCGACGGAGGGCGTCATCACGGTCAACTGCGAGCCGCTCGCCGCGCGCCTGACCGACATCGGCTACCTGCCGCATGACGAGGTCGTCCATCCCGGGCTGTCCGTCTACGAGGCGCTCGACTACGCGGCGCGCCTGCGGCTGCCGCAGGACACGAGCAAGGAGGAGATCGAGACGACCGTCGACCGCGTGATCGAGGAGCTCGAGCTCGAGCCGCACGGCAACACGCGCATCGGCTCGCTGTCGGGCGGGCAGCGCAAGCGCGTCGGGCTCGCCGCCGAGCTGCTCAGCCAGCCGAGCCTGCTGTTCCTCGACGAGCCGACGACCGGGCTGGACCCGGGCCTCGAGGCGCGGATGATGGGCCTGCTGCACGACCTGGCCGAGCGATCGCGCGCGGTCGTGGTCGTCACGCACGCCACCAAGAGTCTGGATGCCTGCGGCAAGATCGTGGTGATGGGCCGCGGCGGCCGGCTGTGCTTCCACGGCCCGCCGACCGAGGCGCTGGACTTCTTCGACGCCCAGACCTACGACGACATCTACGCCCAGCTGGACCGCCGGCCCGCCGAGGAGTGGCAGGCCAAGCTCGAGCAGACGGGCGCCGCGCCCGCCGTGCCCGAGCACGAACCGGTCCCGGAGCCGGACGCGGCGACCAAGCGCCGGCGCGGCGGGTTCTGGGCGCACACCTACGTGTTGACGCATCGCTACGTGCGCCTGTTCACGCGCGACCGCCGCAACCTGCTGATCCTGCTCCTGCAGGTGCCGCTCCTGGCGCTGGCGATCGTCGGCCTCTTCAAGCTGCAGGTGTTCAAGGCGGGCACCGACGCGGGGGAGGCGGTGAAGCTGCTCTTCCTCGTGGTGATCACCGTCATCTGGCTCGGGTCGATCGACGCCGCCCGCGAGATCATCAAGGAGAAGTCGGTGTTCCTCCGCGAGGCGGCGGTGGGCGTGAAGACCGGCGCCTACGTGCTCTCCAAGGCGATCGTCCTGTTCACGCTGGCGGCCGTGCAGACCCTGCTGCTGACGGCCATCGTCCTGAGCTTCCAGCCACTGCACGAGTCGCGCGGCACGTACCTCACCGTCCTCGGCCTGCTGATCCTCACCAGCTGGGCGGCGGTGGGGATGGGACTGCTCATGTCGGCGGCGGTCAAGACCGAGGACCAGGCGACGAGCTTCATCCCGCTGGTCCTCGTGCCGCAGCTGTTCTTCGGCGGCTCGATCGTGCCGGTCGCGACCATGAGCGCGCCGCTGGCGGCGCTGTCCAACGCGGTGATCGCGCGGTGGTCCTACGCCGGGTTCGGGTCGGCCATCGACCTCAACGCGCGGATCGCCGCGAGCCCCGACTACGCCCGCGTCAGCCGCTTCGGCCATGACTACTTCGCGATCGCCACCGGGAGGGTGGCGCTGGCGCTGCTGGTGTTCATCGTCGTCTTCTTCGCGGGGATCCGGCTGCTGCTGCGCCGCGACCACGCCTGACCGCCGCGTTCAGCGCAGGTGGCCGCGCACCGTGGCGGAGAACCCGTCGCCGGCGCGCGACGTGCTCATCCCGTCGACGGCGACGCGATCGTCGGCGAACACCGGCACGGTGACCAGCGCGGCGAGCGGGATGCCGTCGGGGCGCAGGACGACCCGGCCGCGGTCGTCGATCACGACCCGCGCGCCCCCGTCGAGCCGGTGGCCGAAGACGTTGGTCAAGCCGCTGACGGCCAGCTCGTCGGGCGTGACCTGCTGCGCCGAGACCCGCAGCCGGGGCGGCAGCGCCGCGTCGACGGCGGCGGTCGTCACGCGCGCGTGCGCGACGAGCGCGCTGCCTCGTTTCTGGAGGCTCACGTCGTGGACCGTCAGCAGCCGGGTGTCGAGGACGCCGACGTGGACGTCCAGCTTGCCGGCGTCCTTGGTAGACGCCAGCAGGTCGGGGAGCGACTGGCCCGACCCGGTGCCGCCGGAGGTCAGACGCCCGATGTCGACGGTGACGCGGTCGGCCCGGTGCCACAGCAGCTTGATCGCCGGGAGCGCCGCGACGCTCACCCGCACGTCGCTGCCACGGCGGTCGAGGTCGGACCGCAGGTGCCGGGCGGCCACGCCGGGCAGGACGAACTGGGCCACGACGACCACCACGACCACGACCCCGGCGACGGCGAGCAGTGCGCGGCGCATGGCGGCGAGCTACGCCGGGGGACCGGGTCGGTGCGGCGGCTCGGCGGTGGGCTCGGCTGCGTCCTCGCGCAGGTCGGCCAGGTTGACCGCTCCCGAGATCATCGCGCGCTCGGCGAGGCGCAGCCGCTTCTCGTTCTGGGGCAGCGCCTCGAGCTGGAACTTGGCGAAGAGGATCCGCAGGTGGCCCTTGACCGCGTCGAGCGACAGGAACAGCCGCTCGGCGATCACGCGGTTGGTCGCGGGCTGCGCCCGCCCCGTCGCGCCGGCGAACGGGCGGCAGAGCTCCCGGAGGATCACGCGCTGCGCCCGCGAGAGGTCGGCCGGCAGCGGCAGGGCCTCGTCGGCCTGCGTCATCGACGCGCCGCTCGCGGCGCCCGGCTGGCGGAAGAGCACGGCGGTGGCACCGAAGCGCAGCGTGTCGCCGTCGCGCAGGCGCCGGCGCTCCTGCACGCGCTCGCCGTTGACGTAGGACCCGTTGCGCGAGAGGCCGCCGTCGTCCAGCGCCCAGTCGCGGCCGAGCGCCACGAGCTCGGCGTGCACGCGCGACACGCGGTCGTCCCACGGGAGCGGGAGGCCGCACTCGCCGCCGCGCCCGATGCTGAGGGCGGGGCCGCCTCGGGGCAGCTCGACGAGGTGCTGCGTCCCGTGGTCGTCGCGCAGGACCAGGAACGGCCGGCCGCGGCGCTCGGCGTCCAGACGCTCGACCAGCTCGACGGCGGATGCGGCGTGGGGTCCGGAGAGGCGCTCCACCGGCCGATTCTACGCCGGATGCGCAGCGGGCGTGAGCGGCGCCGTCCGCTCCCGCCGGCGCCGCTCGCCCGCGTCTGCACGGGCGAGCGGCCGGGTTGGGCGGCAGCGCGGGAGCGGCGTTCAGAGCGCCGCGCCGGCGGCCTTCGAGGCGCCGGTCGGATGCTGGCGACGCCGGCTCAGGGCCATGACGGCGCTCGCGCTCAGCACGATCGCCGCGAACGTGCCGCCGGCGCCGATCGCGGCATCGCCCCAGTCGAAGCTGCTCGACGTCGACTGCGCCGTCCGCACGACCTTGACGGGCGACGACGAGGCCGTCGCGGTCGCGGCGTCGGTCGCGTCGGGCGTGCGCAGGTCCGACGGCGTGCTGGATCCTCGCTCGGCCAGCGCGCGATCGGCGGCGGCGGTGCGCATCGGCTCGGCCGGCCGGGCGAACGCGGTGGGGGCCGCGACGGCGGTCAGTGCCACCGCGGTGGTGATGCCGGTGGCGATCGCCTTGGTGGTGCGTCCGCGCTCGGTGGTGGTGAGGTGCAGCATGGTGGCTCCTTCCGGCGAGTGGTCGCTCGCGCTGGGGTGAATGTGTCCCCAGTGTCGATTCGCACGGGCCGACCGGCCAGGCACCCATGGGATCGAATGCACCACACCCCGCCGCGGTCCTGCCGGCCTCCTCAGGCCGCCGGCGCCCCTTCGGCCGCGTTGCGGAGTGCGGCGATGTCCAGCTTGCGCATGCCGAACATCGCCTGCATGGCGCGCTCGGCCTTGGTCGGGTCCGGGTCGGCGAACAGCTCGTCCATCCCGGTGGGGACGACCTGCCACGACAGGCCGTAGCGATCCTTGAGCCAGCCGCAGGGCCCTTCCTCGCCGCCCTCGCCGAGCCGCTCCCAGTAGTAGTCGATCTCGGCCTGGTCCTCGCAGTCGATCTGGAACGAGACCGCCTCCGAGAACGAGAACTCCGGGCCGCCGTTGATGCCGACGAACCGCTGGCCGTCGAGCTCGAACTCCACGGTCATGACGGTGCCGGCCGGTCGCGGACCGGCGGCCGTGTAGTGCGTGACGTTGACGATCCGCCCCGTCTTGAAGACCGAGACGTAGAACGCCGCGGCCTCCTCGGCCTCGGTGTCGAACCACAGGTTGGGCGTGATCCGCTGGTGCATGGTGGTGTCCTCTCGTGCGACGGGGCTTCGGCGACGACTCCTGCCAGTACAGACCGGCGCCGGCCGCAGAACTCATCGCCGCCGCGGCAGGAACGCGACGCGCCGGCCGCACGTCAACCTCGCGCGCGCTGGGTAGACCGGCCCCACACGTAAGGCGCGCACGCCCCCGGGCGGCGCGCTCCGGTCACGCTCGAAGGGGTTGTTGATGACGAACTTCGCAGGGGAGCTCGATGCCGCGGTCGCCGACGGTCCGCAGCGGCCCGCGGTCAAGCTCGACGACCTGGTGTTGTCCTACGCGATGCTCGACGCCGGGGTGGCGCGCGCCGCCGGCCTGCTGGGCAGCATGGGGGTGGGCCCCGGAGACCGCGTCGGGCTGCAGCTCCCCAACGTCCCGTACTTCCCGATCGCCTACTTCGGCGCGCTGCGCCTCGGCGCGGTGGTCGTCCCCATGAACCCGCTGCTGAAGGGTCGCGAGGTCCAGTTCCACCTGGCCGACGCCGGCGCGCGCGTGATGCTCGCCTGGCACGGGTTCGCCGGCCCCGCGCAGGAAGGCAGCGCGGGCGCGGGCGCCGAGTGCGTGCTGGTCGAGCCCGGTGAGTTCGAGCAGCGGCTCGGCGCCGCCGACCCGGTGCAGCAGACGGCCGAGCGCGCCGACGACGACGCCGCGGTGATCATCTACACCTCGGGCACGACCGGCACGCCGAAGGGCGCGACCCTGACGCACGCCAACCTGGCCGCCGGCGCCGACGTGGCCCGTGACCTCGTGGACGCCGACGCCGACTCGGTCACCGTCGCGACGCTCCCGCTCTTCCACGTGTTCGGCATGAACTCGGTGATGAACGTGACCGTCCGGGCGCGCGGCCTGATGACGCTCATCCCACGCTTCGATCCCGGCACCGCGCTGGAGGTCATCCAGCGCGACGCCGCGACCACGTTCGCCGGCGTGCCGACCATGTACACCGCCATGCTCCACCACCCCGATCGCGACAAGTTCGACGTCACGTCGCTGTCGCTGTGCGTCTCGGGCGGCTCGGCGCTGCCGGTGGAGGTGTTGCGCGGGTTCGACGAGGCCTTCGGCTGCAAGGTGCTGGAGGGCTACGGCCTGTCGGAGACCACCGGCATGGGGTCGTTCAACCTGCCCGACCGCGAGCGCAAGCCAGGGTCGATCGGCCTGCCGGTCGGCGGCACCGAGATGCGCGTCGTCGACGACGACGGCGTCGAGGTCGCCGAGGGCGAGCCGGGCGAGATCGTCATGCGGGGCCCCTTCGTCATGCAGTCCTACTGGGGCAACGAGGACGCGACCGCGGAGGTCATGCGCGACGGCTGGTTCCACACGGGCGACATCGCCGTCGTCGACGAGGAGGGCT
>JAOPZP010000153.1 GCA_025964055.1 Conexibacter sp. | reverse complement strand
GGGGTCGGCCGCTGCCTGCGACGGTCCCGGCAGAACCACCAGGCGCACCGGCCGCGGGACGCTCGAGCGCGGCCCGTCGTCGGCCAGGCCGAAGGCGGCGCCCGCCAGGAGGCCGGCGCCGACGACGGACACCACACCGAGGAGCGCCGCCGGATGGCGGCGCTCCCGGTACGGCAGCAGGGGGCTGCGAGGCCTCACGAACCCCGGCGGCGCACCGCCGTGAGCATGCCGGCCGCGCCGATCAGCAGCAGCAGCGAGCCGCCGGCGAGGCCGAGCGGCAGAGCGCTCGAGGGGCCGCCGACGTCGGCGGTCCCGCCGGCGCCGGCCTGCACGCCGCCCTGCGGCACGATCGTGGCCTGGACCGGCTTGGCGGCGACGGTCGTCTCGGCCACCTCGGGCTTGGCGACCACGGAGTGGACGATCGGCGCGTGCACCACCTTCTTGGCGGCGGGCTTGTGCGACGACGCCTTCTTGGTGTGGCTGGTGCCGGAGCCGCTCGAGCCCTTGAACGTCGAGGGCGCGGGAGCCGCCGGTGCCGGTGCCGCCGCGGGAGCCGGCGCCGTGACGGTGACGGGCGGCGGCGCCGGCGTGTCGACGGTCACCGGCGGGGGCGCCGGCTCGGTCACGGTGACGGGGGGCGGCGGCGGGGTGACGACCGTGACGGTCGTCGGCTGGCAGCCGCTGTCACCGGTGCTGCAGTTGTTGAGCCCGGCCATCGCCGCAGGCGCGGTGGCCAGCGCGACGACGAGGGGCACGGCGGACAGGAACATCTTGGAACGGTGGTGCATGTGGTCCTCCAGGGCGGACGTTCTGGTTGGCACGACACCCGCAAAGAGAACGCCGGATGGACCGACCCACAACACCGGCCGCCGTTCGAGTGAACGCCCGGATCGATCAGCGGCCGGGGTGATGCGTGCACGCGCTCACCCGAGCGCACGCGGCTGTTGCGAGCAGGGCGTCCGGGCGGTTCCCTGCGATGAGCGCGGTCCATGTTCACGTTCTTCACCGACAGCCACGACGCCGTCCGCGGTGCGCCGGTCACGCCGTTCCTGGTGTTCTTCGGCTACGTGTGGGCGCTGTGGGCCGCCAAGGCGCTGGCGGCCCGCTGCTACCGGCCGGCGACCGACGAGCCGGGCGACCTGACGACCACGGTCATCGTGCCGGTCTACCGCGAGCCGGAGCCGCTGTTCCGGCGCGTGCTGGACAGCGTCTGCGCCAACGACCCCACCGAGATCGTGGCCGTCGTCGACGGCGGGGATGAGCACCTGGCGGGGGTCGCGAGCGAGTACGCCGATCGCGTGCTCCGGATCCCGAAGTCGGGCAAGCGCGCGGCGATCGCAGCCGGACTGCACGCAGGCGAGCCCGGCACCGACGTCGTGCTGGTCCTCGATTCCGACACCGTCTGGGAGCCCGACACGCTCCAGGAGCTGTTGCGCCCGTTCACCGACGAGCGCGTCGGCGGGGTGACGCCGCGCCAGGCGATCTTCGACGCCGACGACAACGCGGTGCGGCGCCTGGCCGACTGGATCGAGGACGTCCGCTACCACCTGGTCGTGCCGGCGCAGTCGGTGTTCGGGCAGGTCGGGTGCCTCGCGGGCCGGACGATCGCCTACCGCCGCACGGCGTTCGAGCCCGCCGTCGAGCGGCTGGTCAGCCAGAGGGTGCTCGGCGTCGCGCAGGCCGTCGGCGACGACCGCGTGCTGACCAACGAGCTGCTGCGCAACGGCTGGCGGACGGTGTACCAGTCGACCGCGCACGTGACGACCGACGCGCCGAGCGACTGGCCGACGTTCTGGCGCCAGCAGCTGCGGTGGGGCCGCTCCAGCCAGCGCGAGACGCTGCTCAGCCTGCGCTGGCTGTGGCGCCGGCCGGCGGCGCTGGTCTGCTTCGTGACCGACATCGTCACGCCGTTCGCGCTCTACGCGGTGCTGGCCGTCGCGGGCGCGCACGCCGTGCGCGGCGACGGTGGCCCGACCGGCTGGAGCCTCCAGGTGGAGATCCCGCTGGGCTACCTCGGGATGCTCACCAGCATCGGGCTGCGGCAGGTGCCGCACTTCCGCCGCCGGCCGGCCGACCTCGCGCGCCTGCCGCTCTTCGTCCTGCAGCTCACGTTCGTGATGGTCCCGCTCCGGATCGTCGCCTTCGCGACCATGCTGCACCAGAGCTGGGCCACGCGCTCGGCGCACCTCGTCTGGGAGGCACCGCATGAGGCTCCATGCGTCGAATCTGCTCACTAGCGTCGTGACGCTGATCATCCTGGTCGCGCTCACGCTTCCGGCGATGGGCGTCCTGCACGAGGACGAGGGCTCGGCGGCGGCCCCTGCGCCGCACGCGGCAGCGCGCACGTTCGGCGTCTACGTCGACCCCTGGCACCTGCAGCACTGGGCGCAGGCGATCGGCGCCGCCCCGCAGATGACGGCCAAGTTCGAGGCGTTCTCGCGCAACCGGACGCTCGACCAGTTCCTGGACGCCACCGAGCGCCTGGGCCTGCGGCAGGCGTTCGTGTCGTGGGAGCCGTGGGAGCCGATCCCGGCCGGCCTCGGGATCACGCTGCAGTACCTCCCCCAGCCCGGCTACCGCAACGCGGAGATCGCCGCCGGAGGGCAGGACGACTACATCCGGCGCTTCGCGCACGGGCTGGCGCGGTTCCACGGCGTGGTGTGGCTGCGCTACGCGCACGAGATGAACGGCACCTGGTACCCGTGGTCGCACGGGCCGGTGGCCTACCGGCGCGCCTGGCGCCACGTGGTCGGGCTGGTGCGGTCGATCGCCCCGAACGCGCGGTTCGTGTGGTCGGCGAACCCGAACCTGTACCTGCCGGAGAACGTGTGGCGCAGCTCGCTGCGCCGGTACTGGCCCGGGGCGCCCTGGGTCGACGCGGTCGGCTCAACCGTCATCGACTTCGGCGGGCGCAAGAGCTACCCGGTGCCGCGCTTCGCGCCACGGCTGCGCACGCTGCGATGGTCGTTCGGCAAGCCGGTGATGCTGGCGGAGACCAACACCGACTACGCCGGGCGCGTCGCATGGCTGCGCGAGTTCCGCACCATGTTGCGCGGCATGCCGTGGATCACCGCGGTGGCGTGGTCCCAGCTGCCCAGCCGCGGGACCGCGCAGATGCGCACGATGGCCGGCCGCCTGGACTGGGACGTCCAGCGCGATCCGGCGGCCGCCGCGCAGCTGCGCGGGATCATCCGCGACGGCTGGCGGTGAGGGCAGATGGTCGCCCGCGCGGTCCATCCGGGCTACGACCTGGTGCTCGCCGACCGGACGCGCGTCCCCGTGCTCGGGACGACGACGATCGGGCGCTCCGCGAGCAGCACGGTCCGCCTGACCGGTCCCAGCGTGTCGCGCCGGCACGTGCGGCTGACGGTCGTCGGCGACGCGCTGGTGGTCCAGGACGCGGGGTCGCGATACGGCACGTGGGTCGACGGCGCGCGGGTCACCGACCCGGTCGCGCTGCACGACGGCGCGCGGCTGCGGCTCGGCGACGAGGAGGTCGTCGTCGAGCTCCGGCGGGGCGAGAACGAGTCGCGGCGCACGCTGGTCGTGCCGGTGGGCGCGTCGGCGGCGCTGGCGGTCGCGGGCGCGGCGCCCGGTGGCCCGCGGCTGCGGTCCGCCTACGCGATCAAGCGGCTGGAGGCAGCCGAGGGCCGGCAGCGGTGGGTCCTGCGCGACCTGCGCGGCGACCGGTTCCTACGGCTGGGCGACGAGGGCGAGCTCGTGGAGCTGCTCGACGGCCGGCGCACCGTCGAGGAGCTGATGGGCGAGGCGGAGCGCCGGCTGGGCCAGCCGGGGCCGGCGCGGATGATCGGGCTGCTGACCGAGCTGGCCGATCGCGGCCTGCTGGCCGGCGACGGCGAGCCCGAGCCGGACCCCGCGCCCGCCAAGCGCGGGTGGCTGACGCCGCGCGAGTGGACGTGGCCCGGCGCCGGCGAGCGGCTCGAGGCGCTCTACGCCCGCGGTGGGTGGGTGCTGTTCACGCCGGTCGCGCTGGCCGTGCTGGGCGCCGTCGCCGTGACCGGGATCCTGGTCTTCGCGTACCTCACGGTGGGCCGCTACGGGACGCCGTTCGTGGTGGCCAACCGGATCGGGCTGGGCGGCGTCGTGTTCGTCGTCGGGCGCCTCGCGGTCGCGGCCGTGCACGAGACCGCGCACGGGCTGGCGATGGCGGCGTTCGGCCGCCGCGCCGGGCGGGCGGGGCTCAAGGTCGTGCTCGTGTTCCCCTATGTCTTCGTCGACACGTCTGACGCGTGGTTCGAGCCGCGCCGCCGGCGGATCGCCGTCAGCGCCGCCGGGCCCGTCTCGGACGCCGTGCTCGGCGCCACGTTCGCGTGGCTCTGCCTCCTGCTGGGCGCCGGGGCGCTGCGTGACGTCTGCTTCCAGCTGGCGTTCGGCGCGTACGTCGGGGCGCTCGTGAACCTCAACCCGTTCATCGAGCGCGACGGCTACCACATGCTCGCCGACGCGCTCCGGGAGCCGGGGTTGCGGCGCCGGGCGCGCGTGGAGCTGCAGCAGGTGCTGCGCCGTCAGGGCGACGCATCGGGCTCCACCGTCCTGCGCCGCTACGCGCTGGCCGGGCTCGCCTGGTCGGTGGTCGCGGCGGCGGGCGCGGTCGTGGTCTCGCTGCGCTACGCGCCGGCGCTGCGCTCGTTCCTGCCCGGCCCGGTCGTGTGGGCGATGCTCGCATCGGTCTGGGCGGCGGCCCTGACGCCGGCGCTGATGACGCTCGGCGGCCCGCTGCTGGATCGGGTGCGCGATGCCGGGACGCGCCGTGCAACCGCGTGAGACCACCGCGGCCGCCCGGCTGCTCGAGCGCCTCCTGGCCGATCCCGACCTCCGCGCGCGCTTCCGCCGCGACCCGGTCGGCACCACGCGCGAGGCCGGGATCGACAGCCTGGCCGAGGAGCTGGCGGAGGTGCCCGGCGACCCGATGGTGACCCTCCACGCGCGCGAGTCGCGCTCCAGCCTGGCCGGCGTGATGATGGCCGCCGCGATGGAGGGCGTCGGGGTCTTCCAGCTGGCCGACCAGGTCGCGTCGGCCCACGCGGCGCCCCACGCCGCCGCCCAGGTGCTGGCGCAGGTGCGGTCGCCGCCGG
>JAOPZP010000582.1 GCA_025964055.1 Conexibacter sp. | reverse complement strand
CGGCGCGCCGGGCGGCCCGGCGCTCCTCGCGGACGCGCGCGACGACCCCGCGCCGCCCGTGTGCCTCGAGGCCGGCGTAGAGCACCTTGATGGCGTCGAGGATCTCGTTGGCGGTCTGCCTGGCCTGCTCGCGCGTGGGGTCGCCGACGCGCTCGTACCGGAAGGGATCGCCGAACTGGATCGTCACCTTCGGGAACTCCAGGCGCTTCCAGTTGCGCACCTTCGACGAGCCGTGGATGGCGATGGGCACGACCGTCGCGCCCGACTCCAGCGCCAGGCGCCCGATGCCGGGCTTGGCCTCGTCGGCGAGCTTGCCGGTCCGCGAGCGGCCGCCCTCGCAGTACATCGCCAGGCAGCCGCCGCGGTCGAGGACCGTGTGCGCCGTGGTGATCGACTCCTCGTCGCGCGCGCCGCGGCGCACGGGGAACACGCCGCCGTGCGTGTAGATCCACTGCGCCGGCGGGGCGAAGAGCTGGGACTTGGCCATGAACTGCACCTTGCGCCGGATCGCCCCCGCGACGAAGAAGTGGTCCATGAACGAGAAGTGGTTGGGCGCGAGGATGACCGGCCCGGTCGGCGGCACCTTGTCGGTGCTGATGACCCGTGCGCGGAAGAAGGCCCATGAGTACAGGAGCGTGGTGGCGCGGACCGCCTCGTAGACCCAGTCGGGCTCGCGCGTGCGCGCCCGCTCGTGGAAGCGGTCGAAGTACGACGACGGGCGCGGGTCGAGGTAGACCTGGTCCTTCATCGCCACCAGCTTGTCCTGCTCGCCCATGTTCTCTCCACGGCCCGTGAACGCGTGGCGGCATGGTACCCCCGTCGGGCCGGTGCTGACGCCCCGGTGCTGCGGTCCTGGCGCGAGGGTCCACCCGGGGTGCGCCGTACCGAGGCTGTCCCTCCTCGGTACGACGCACGATTCCCGGGCGTGCCCCCGGCCGGTGGGTCAAGCCGAGCCGGGGAGCGGCGATCGTCCGGCGCAACTGCGAGTCGTCGCAGGAGGAGACGGGGTGCGCGGTTGCGATGTCCCCCGGGCGATCACTTGTCCACATGATGGGGCCCGGCGACCGTCCGCTCTACCGCCAGGCGGTCGGAAGATCGGGGCCCGCGTTCCGCCCGACGGTCGAAGCTCCCTGCACCGTCCGGCCTGCGGCCTATGTTGCACGCGCGACGCAGGCCGACGACGAGGGGGAACCAATGGCAGACATCGAGGCCCACATCACGGGCACCGTGTGGAAGATCGAGTGCAAGGTCGGCGATCGGGTCGCCGAGGGCGACACGGTCGTGATCCTCGAGTCCATGAAGATGGAGATGCCGGTCGAGGCCGAGGACGAGGGCACCGTCAAGGAGATCCTCTGCGAGGAGGGCCAGGCGGTCAACGAGGGCGACACGCTCGTCCGCCTCGAGTAGCGAATAGCCTCCGCCCGTCAATGGCGGGCGAATTGCTGATCGACGAGCCGCTGGACGGAGTCCGGCGCCTCACCATCTCCAACCCGGCGAAGCGCAACGCGCTGGACCATCCGATCCTCGACGGGATCGCGGAGGCCGTGCGCGCCGCCTCCGTCGACGGCACGCGCTGTCTGATCCTCACCGGTGCCGACGGCATGTTCTCCTCGGGCTACGACATCGGCGACATCCCCGAGGACGTCTTCGCCGCCGAGGCCGAGAAGCTCGTCGCGCATCCGTTCACCAGCGCGATCGACGCGCTGGACGCCACCGACGTCCCGACCGTCGCGGCGCTGCCCGGCCACACGATCGGCGGCGGCCTGGAGCTCGCGCTGGCCTGCGACCTGCGCATCGCCCGCGACGGCATCAAGGTCGGGATGCCGCCCGCCAAGCTGGGACTCGTCTACTCGCACACCGGCCTGCGCCGGTTCCTGCACGCGATCGGGGAGCCGCGCACCCGCCAGCTCTTCCTACTGGGCCGCAACATCGAGTCGCGGACCGCGCGCGAGTGGGGGCTGCTCCACGAGGTCGCCGGCGCCGAGGACCTCGAGGGCATGGCCCTGGACTGGGCGGCCGAGCTGGCGGCCAACGCCCCGCTGTCGGTCCGCGGCAACAAGCGCGTGCTGCGGGCGCTGCTGTCGGCCGAGGCGGAGCTTGAGCCCGAGGTGGAGGCCGAGCTGATCGCGCTGCGCAAGGAGTGCTTCGCCTCCGACGACCTCCAGGAGGGCGTCAAGGCCTTCGGCCAGAAGCGACCGGCGCGGTGGCAGGGCCGCTGATGTCGCGCGCGGCGTCGGCCAAGCAGGTCGAGGCGCTGGAGGCGCGCGTCGACACGCTGGAGACCACGGGACGCTACGACGACGCGATCGCGGTCCTCGCCGAGCTCGAGGAGCTCACGGGCGCCGACCAGCGCTGGCACGTGGCGTGGATGCACGTCCTGGCCGGCCGCCGCGGCGAGGCCGACGCGATCTGGGCTGCGCTGGAGCACGAGCACCCGGCCGATCCGACCGTCCCGTTCCTCGCCGGCAGCGCGCACGCCGAGGCCGGCGAGCCCGAGGTGGCGGCGGGGCTGTTCGCGACGGCGCTGGAGCTCGCGCTGCGCGGGGGCGCCGACGGCGAGACGCTGCGCCAGATCGTGAGCGCGCGCACCGAGGCGCTCGCCGACGGCGGGCTCG
>JAOPZP010000465.1 GCA_025964055.1 Conexibacter sp. | reverse complement strand
AGAGGGCGAGCAGCAGCCGCTCGTCGATGCGCACCACCTGCTGGATCAGCAGGCGCAGCGTCGCGCTGGAGGTCCGCCCCATCGCCCGGTCGACGACCTGGCCGAGGACCGCCGGCCACCGCATCGCCTGCGTGATGACGAGCGTGTCGAGCACCGCGACCCGTGCCGGCTCCGGCGCGGTGACGCGCAGCCGGATGTCGATCTGCGGAGGGAAGCGACGCTCCGGCCACGGCCGGACGAGGTCGCCCGGACCCAGCAGCTCGAGGCTCGTGCGGGGGTCGACCGACACCTCGCTGAGCAGCACGCCCTCGACGATCAGCAGCCCCAGCTCGGCCTTGGTCTCGGTCCAGGCCGCCTCGACGTCCCAGCGTCCGCGCGGGATCTCCAACGTCCGGGCGACCAGCCCCGATGCGGCGGCCTCGAACGCGTCGGGCGCCAGATCGCGCCCGAGCTCGGGGTCGACCTCCAGCAGGCGCACCATCTCGGACATGGCGTCCCAGTGAAGCGGACCCGCCGGCCCATCCGCGGGGGTGTGTCAGCACACCGCCGTCGGGCGTCTGCGCTCAGGCCACGCCGGCCTGCGCCAGCCAGCGCCACAGCTGGTCCTGGTCGACGACCGTGACGCCGAGCTTCTCCGCCTTGGTCGTCTTGGCGGCACCGACGTCGGCACCGGCCAGCAGGTAGTCGGTGCTCGACGAGACCGACGAGGCGGTCGTCGCGGCGGCCTGCTCGACCAGGCGCGTGACGTCGGGGCGGCTGATCTTCGAGCCCGAGCGCGGATCGGTGAACGCGCCGGTGATGACCACCGTGGCGCCCTTCAGCGGCGAGTCGGCCGCGGCGGCCACGTCGACCGGGCGGTCCTCGTCGAGGACGTCGAGGTCGACGCCGTGGCGGCGCAGCTCGGCGATCTCCTCGGCGACCTCGGGGCGAGCGAAGAACGCGGCGACCGACTCGGCGACCTTCGGGCCGATGTCGCGGATCGCCTCGAGCTCCTCGGCGGTCGCGGCCATGACCTCCTCGATCGTCGTGAAGCCCGCCAGGCACAGCCGCTTGGCGACGCCTTCGGACGCCATCGGGATCGCCAGGCCGAAGAGCGCGCGCCGCAGGCCCAACCCCTTGGACCCGGCGATCGACTCCACCATCTTGGCCGCGCTGACCTCGCCCATACGCTCGTAGGTCAGCAGCTGGTCGACCGTCACGGTGTAGAAGTCGCTGCGCCGCTTCAGGACGCCGTCGTCGGCGAGCTTCTCGATCCAGATGTCGCCGACGCCCTCCATGTCGGCGGCCGAGCGCGAGGCCCAGTGCATCAGCCGCCGCGTGATCTGCGCCGGGCACTGGAGGTTCGGGCACCAGCGCTCCTCCCCCGTGCCGCGCACGTCGAGCTCGGTGCCACACGACGGGCAGTGCGTCGGCGGCTCGATCGGCTCCTCGGTCCCGACGCGGTCCTCGGGGATCGAGCGGCCCGCGAACGGGATGACGTCGCCGCGCCGCACGACCGCGACCGTGTCGCCGATCCGGAGGTCGCGCTCGCGGATCAGGCGCGGGTTGTGCAAGGTGATGTTCTCGACGGTCACGCCGCCGACGAACACCGGGGCGACGCGGGCCCGCGGCGCGATCCGCCCGATCTTGCCGACCTGCCACTCGACCCCCAGGAGCTTGGTCAGCTTCTCCTCGGGCGGGTACTTGAAGGCGATCGCGCCGCGCGGCTCGGCGCTGTTGTAGCCCGCCGCGTCGAAGGCGGCCGGCTCATGCAGGCGGACGACCGCGCCGTCGATGTCGTAGTCCAGGCCGTTGCGGCGCTCCCCGATCGCGTCGATCGCCGCGAGCACGGCGTCGGCGTCCTCGCAGAGCACCTGGCCCGCGAGCGGGATGCCCAGCGCCGCGGGATCGATCGGCTCGCCGCCGGCGCGCTCGGCGCCGAAGGCGTCGAACCACAGCAGCCGCCCGGACTCGGCCGCGGCCTGCGGGTCCTTCTGCATCAGCGTCCCGGCGGCCCCGTTGCGCGGGTTGGTGAGCGGCTTGTCGGGGTGGGCCTCGTTGTAGGCCTGCCAGACCGAGCGGCGCATCAGCGCCTCGCCGCGGACCTCGACGCGCCCGGGCTCGTCGATCGTCGCCGGCAGGTCGGGCAGCACCCAGCGCGCCTTCTCGGTCACCAGCTCGCCGACGTCGCCGGTGCCGCGCGTGGCGACGTAGTCGAGCTCGCCGTCCTGGTAGACGATGCTCAGCGAGAGGCCGTCGAGCTTCTCCGACACGCGGAAGACCTGGCCCGGGAAGCGGGCGCAGAAGGTGACGATCGCCTCCTTGGTGCTCGCCTTGGCCAGCGACAGCATCGGCCGCGCGTGGCGGACGGTCGGCCCGGTCAGCTGGGCGGGCGCGTTGACCTTGGCCAGCGGGCTGTCGGCGGGCTCGAGCTCGGGGTGCTCGGCGACCAGCGCGGCCAGCTCGTCCTTGAGCGCGTCGAAGTCCGCGTCGGGCATCGGCGTGTCGCCGGTCCCGTAGTACAGGTCGTTGAGGCGCCGGATCTCGGCGGTCAGCTCGGCGATGCGCTCGCGCGCGCTGGCGGGAGGCTGCGTCTTGTCCTTCGGCACGCCCTCGATGCTGACGGACGCGGCGGCGGGAGGGTGTCTCGCTAGGTGACGCCGGCCGTGACGTCGGGCTCGCCGGCCGGCTTGGGCTCCGGATCGGCCTCGGGCTCGGCGGCGCGCATGAGCAGCACGGGCAGGCGGCCGTCGGCCAGGACGGTGCGCGAGACCGAGCCCAGCAGCGCGCTGTGCAGCCGGCCGTGGCCGTGGAACCCCATGACGATGAGGTCGCAGCGGCACTCGCGCGCGACCTGGAGGATGTGCCGCGCGGGCGCCCCGTGCACGAGGCGCGTCTCGACGCCGACGTCGTCGGGCAGCGCCGCGGCCGTCTCGCGCAGGAGCCGCGCGAAGTAGGTCTGCAGCTCGGCGGGCACGACCGCGCCGCCGACCGTGACCAGGTGCGGAGGCGGCGGCGGGACGACCGCCAGGAGGATCAGCCGGGCGTGCTGGTCACGGGCCAGCGTCACCGCATGGCGCAGCGCCGCGTCCGCGTCGCGGGACCCGTCGAGCGCCACGAGGATCGTCCGGTAGCAGCCCATGTCGCCGCCAGCCTACGCCGCGTCGGCCACCAGGGAGCGGGATGGCGCATGGTCCGGCCGACCGGTCCGCGGAACCGCCAGGCTCGCCAGCGCGGCCAGGCCGCACGCCGCGGCGGCGATGACGAACGCGACCGTGAAGCCGTGCTCCGTGGGCAGCGCGCTGCCGACCACGGTGGCGGCGATGGCGCTGGCGCCGATCTGGCTGCCGACCGAGCCGCCCACGCTGCGCATGACGGTGTTCATGCCGGTGGCCACACCGGTCTGGTCGGGCCGGACGGCCTCGACGATGAGGTTGGCCAGCGACGCGAAGGCCAGCCCGATGCCGATGCCGAGGATCGCGGAGCCGACGTAGATCTCCCACTTCTGGCTGTGGGCGACGGCCAGGAAGGCGAACGCCAAGCAGGTCGCCGCCGCGCCGGCGATCAGCGGGACGCGCGAGCCGACGCGATTGGAGAGCCGGCCGGCGAGCGGGCTCACCACGAGCATCCCGATCGTGGAGGGCAGCAGGAACAGGCCGGCCTGGGTCACCGTCGCGTGGAAGCCGTAGCCGGCGTCGGCCGGCGCCTCGACGAACTGCGGGATCAGCACGAAGGAGCTGTACATCCCCGCCCCGACCAGGAACGCGGCCGCGTTGACCGTCCAGACGCCGCGGATGCGCATCATCGCCATGTCGACCAGCGGCTCGTCCGCACGCTGCTCGTTGGCGATCCAGGCGACCAGCAGCACGGCGGCGGCGGCCAGCAGGCCGAGCGTGCGCGCATCCAGCCAGCCCCAGCCCGAGCCCTCGCTGATGCCCACCAGCAGGCAGACCAGCCACGCCGACAGCAGCGCCGCGCCGGCCCAGTTGATGCGCCCCGGCACCTTGATCGGCGACTCCGGGACGAAGAGCACCGTCATCACGGTCGCGACGACGACCAGCATGAGCGGGAACCAGAAGAGCCAGTGGTAGGAGAAGGCGTCGACGATCGGCCCGGCGAGGACGATGCCGAGGCCGCCGCCGATGCCGAGGATCGCCGAGATGAGCGCGATGCCGCCCGCGACGCGCTCGCGGGGGAACTCGTCGCGGATGATGCCGAAGGCCAGCGGGAAGATCGCGCCGCCGCAGCCCTGGATCACGCGCGCCGTGATCAGGACCTTGATGTCGGTCGCCAGCGCGGCGACGAGCGTGCCGAGCGCCAGGACGCCCAGCGCGAGCACGAGCGTGCGCTCCTTGCCGAACATGTCGCCGAGCCGGCCGACGATCGGCGTCAGGATCGACGCGCTCAGCAGGTACGCCGTGAGGATCCAGGCCGCCGAGGTGGCCGTCGTGTGGAGATCGCGCTGGATCTCGGGCAGCGCCGGGGCGACCATGGACTGCAGCAGCGAGAAGGTCAGGCCGGCGAGCGCGAGGACGGCGAAGGTCAGGCCGTAGTGCTGGCGGTGGACGGCGTCGTCGGTGGTATTGTCTTCAAGTGATGACATCGCGTGTGGACAACGGTAGCACCGTCCGCCGTCGCCACGACGCCCAGGCCAGCCGCCGGGCGCTGCTGGAGGCGGCCAGCGCCCTGTTCGACGAGCGCGGCTACGACGCGACGACGATCCGCGAGATCGGCGCCCGCGCCGACGTCGACAGCGCGCTGATCGCCCGCTACTTCGGCGGCAAGGAGGGCCTCTACCTCGCCACGCTGCGCGACGAGGGACGGCCGCCGCTGCCGGCCGACCCGCACGAGGCGTTCGCCACCATGTTGGGGCGCTCCGACGCCCAGGGCAACGGCCCGGTGGCGCTGGCGATGGTCAGCCCCACGCTCACCGACCCGATGCGCGAGCAGCTGCGCGAGCTGATCGACAGCCGCGTGCTGCAGCCGCTGGCCGCCGAGCTGGCGCGCCGCGGCGCCGGCCACGCGGCGTTGCGGGCCGAGATCCTGATGGCCCTGGCGGTCGGCATCTCGCTCACGCGCGCGTGCGGCACGCTGGAGCGCTTGGCCGACGTCCCGCTGCCCGAGCTGCTCGCCCTGCTGGAGCCGGTGCTCGCGGCGCTGGAGAGCGGGCGCTAAGCCTGCGGCGCCTGGGCCAGCGCCGCCGCGATCGAGCGCCGGGAGCTGACGCCGAGCTTGACGAACGCGTTGGCGAGGTGCGACTCGACGGTCTTCTCGCTGAGGAACAGCGCCGCGGCGACGTCGCGGTTGGTCTGCCCGGAGGCCACCAGCGCGGCGATCTCGCGCTCGCGCGCGGTCAGCGCCGCGGCGCCGCGGGCGTCGGGGCGCCCGCCG
>JAOPZP010000459.1 GCA_025964055.1 Conexibacter sp. | reverse complement strand
CGGCGGGCGCTGGTCGAGCCGCTCGCGCTCGCTGCGGCGGCCTGCGGCGCCGACGGCCTCATCGTGGAGTGCCACCCAAACCCGTCGGCCGCGCGCTGCGACGGCCCGCAGGCCATCACGCTCGACGTGCTGCCCGCCTTCAGCGAGCGCATCCGCCGGGTCGCGGCGGCTGCCGCGGCCTAGCCGCGGCGTAGCCCCGGCCGGGACGCCGGTCTGCACGACGCCCCTTGACTTCAAGTGCACTTGAAGGTGCACGATGGTCCGGACCCATCCCTCCCCGGACCCAAGGAGCACCCATGATCACCGAGCCCAGCCCCAGCGAGCGGATCACCGCGGAGGTCACCTCGTGGCCCGGCGTCGAGGCCGGCCCCGGCCGGCGCGGCGAGTTCGCCTTCCGCGTCGGCCGCCGCGAGCTCGGCCACCTGCACGGCGACCACGCCGCGCACTTCGCCTTCCCGGCCGACGTGTGGCAGGAGCTGCGCGCCGCGGGCCGCATCGTCGAGCACCCGGTGTTCCCCGGCCGGGTCGGGCCGGCGGCGCGGCGGATCGCCGACGACGGCGACGTCGCCGACGTGATCGCGCTCATGCGCGGCAACTACGACCGGTTCGTCGCCGCGCACGGGGTACCGGACCTCGTGCGCTGATCCTGGATCTTTCCCGAATTTGGACACAGGCCGGAACTGCCATGTATCCTCATCCCCATGAGCACCGCCGAGGCCCTCCACGCCAGCGAGCTGCACATCGTCGAGCAGTCCGAGTCCGTCGAGGGCCGCCTCTCGCGCCTCTGGGTCATCGAGGGCGGCGCGGGGACCGAGGCGGCGCCCGAAGCCGACCGGCCCGCCGCGCCGGCCTCGCCCTCCCGCCGCCAGCAGCTGGAGTGGTTCGCCACGGTCCGCGAGGAGATCACGACCCTCGCGGGCAACGACGACTGGAGCGACGACGCGGTCGCGCGCAAGCTGCTCCTGCGCCTGTTCCTGCTCGAGCAGGCGGTCAGCGCCGACGACGGCGACGACGCCGAGTGGCGCGTGCGCGAGCACGTCACGGTCATGGTCGACCTGCTCAAGCTCATGCAGCGCCGCATCGAGCACGCCGATCTCGACAAGCCGACCGAGGCGGCGAAGTTCGTCGCGAGCACGCTCTCCGACCTCGACGACCGGGAGATCGCCCCGCTGCTCGGCGTCGATCCCAAGACGGTGGCCAACTGGCGCGAGGGCAAGGTCGGGGCGGTGCGCAAGAACCCCGATCGCGTCGTGCTCGTCGCCCAGCTGCTCTACGAGCTGCGCTCCTCGTGGACGTCGCGGGGGCTGTTGATGTGGTTCTCCAGCGAGCATCCGCAGATCGGCCGGCCGCCGATCGAGCTGATGGCCGAGGACGTCGGCCGGCACGCCGAGACCCTCCGGAGCCTCGCCCGCGCCGAGCGTGGCCAGCTGGGCGCGTAGGCCGGCCGCCGCCGCGGAAGGCGGCTGGCTGGCCTACCGGCAGATGGACGCCGCGTGGCCGCCCCTGTGGCACGGCGCCGGCGTGGGGATCCCGCAGCCCGCGGCGCGCTGGAACACGGCGGGCACCGACGACGACAACTACGCGCAGTACCTCGCCTGCCATCCCGACGGGATGTGGGCCGAGCTGATCCGGCAGGTCGGGCTGCGCGGGGAGGACCGGCGGCGCGAGATCCGCCGCACCGTCTACCGCGTGCGGGTGCAGTCCGACGCGATCGCCGATCTCCGGGACTTCGCGCGCTGGGAGGCCTGCGGGCTCGATCCCGCGATCGCCGTCGCCGACGACCACCGTCGCTCCCGCCGCCTGGCCGGCGAGCTGCGCGCGGCCGGGTTCGGCGGGATCCTCGCGCCGAGCGCGAGCCTGCCCGACCACGTCAACCTCACCCTCTTCGGCCCGCGCCAGGAGGCGCCCGACGACGACACCGGCACGTGGCCGCGGCCCGCGCTCTTCTGCCCGACGGCGACGGTCGCCGACCGGGCGGCGCCGCCCGCGGGACTCGAGCCGCGCGTCCGCTACCGCGGCCTGGCGCATCTCGGCTGGGAGCGGTGGAAGGAGGCGCGGTGACGAGCGGCTTCACGCCGCGGTCACATCATGTTGGCCGCCCCTTCACAGAACATGGCGCTTTGCAGGGGAAGCTGCGCGGAGACGAATCGATCCGCAAGGGGGACGACGATGACTCCGAGCTGGGCCAGCCGCGCCGACCTGCACTGCCACTCCACCGCCTCGCAGCGCTCCAAGCTGGGGGTGCAGCGCGCCCTCGGCCTGCCGGAGTGCGCGACCCCGCCGCAGGAGGTGCTGGAGCTCGCGCTGCAGCGCGGCATGGACTTCGTGACGATCACCGATCACGACACGATCGACGGCGTGCTGGAGATCGCCGGCGACCCGCGCGTCTTCGTGTCGGTGGAGTTCACCTGCTGGTTCCGCGAGGAGCGCCAGGCCGTCCACGTCCTCTGCCTCGGCATCACGCCCGACCAGTTCGCCGAGCTCCAGATGCGCAGCGACTGCGTCGAGTCGGTGGCCGAGTACCTCCACGAGCACGAGATCACCTGCGCGCTGGCGCACCCGTTCTACGCGGTCGAGGCGCCGCTGACCGCGCGCCACCGCCGCCGCCTGGCGCAGCTCTTCGGCGTCTGGGAGGTGCGCAACGGCGCACGCGCCAAGGAGCTCAACCTGCCGGCCTTCGTGTACGTCGAGACCCACGGCGGGACGGGCGTCGGCGGCTCGGACGACCACGCGGGCGTCGACATCGGCCGGACGTGGACCGAGACGCCGCGGGCCGAGAGCGTCGAGGAGTTCCTGTCGCACATCCGCGCCGGGCGCGCCCGGGCCCGCGGCGACCAGGGGAGCGCGGCGAAGTGGGCGCACGCGGCGATGGCGTTGGCCGTGCGCTCGCTGGACCGCGACGGCGCCGCCCGGGCGCTGGAGCCGGCGACGGTCCTGCGGATGGTCGAGCGCGTCATGCGCGAGGGCGACGCCCGCGGCGGCGCGATGGGCACCGATCTCCTGCCGGCCGACGCGGGCGCGCTGCTGGGCGCCTGGCTGGACGCGGTCGACCTCGACGGCCTCAGCTCCGCCGACGTGCTGGCCTTCATGCAGGCCGACGGCTTCCGCCACGCCGGCCTCTTCCGCCGCGCACGCCACGCCCACGAGCGCAAGCTCGCCCGCGCGGTCGACGATGGCGCCGCCGCCGTGCGGGAGCAGGGCGTGGCCGGGCTGGCCGCCGGCGCCGCGCAGGTCTTCGACGCCTGCGTCGCGGCGATCCCGTACGCGCCGGCCGCCGCGTTCCTGGGCCAGGAGAAGTCCAGGCTGCACGCCCGCGACGGCGAGCCGCTGCGCGTCGCGCTGGTGGCCGACGGCGTCGGCGCGATGCACGGCGTGACCCACACGCTCGAGGAGGTGCGCCGCCGCGGCGTGCCGGGCTTCGAGGTCGAGGTCGTCTCCACCGACCCGATCGCCGACCGGCGGCTGGGCGCGGTGGCCGAGGTCGAGGTGCCGTTCTACGCGGGGCTGCGCCTCGGCGTCCCGAGCCTGCCCGCGATCGTGGACGTGCTGGCCGAGGGCCGCTACGACCTCGTGCACCTCTGCTCGCCCGGGCCGGCCGGCGTCGCCGCGCTGATCACCGCCCGTGTCATGGACCTGCCGGTGCTCGGCAGCTACCACACCGAGCTGGCGGCCTACGCCGGCCTGCGCAGCGCCGATCCCGTCATGGAGGCCTTCGTCCAGGGGGCGATGTCCATGTTCTACGGGCAGTGCTCGGTCGTGCTCTCGCCCAGCGAGGCCAGCGACGCAGTGCTCGCGACGCTGGGCATCGGCGCCGAGCGCGTCGGGCGCTGGGATCGCGGGGTGGACGTCGCGCGGTTCTCGCCGGTGCACCGGCGGCCCGGGCGCTTCGGGGACGGCGTCGCGGTCCTCTACGCCGGGCGGCTGACCGAGGAGAAGGGCGCGAGCCTGCTGGCCGAGGCGTTCCTCGCGGCGCGGGCGGCGGACCCGCGGCTGCACCTGGTGCTGGCCGGCGGCGGGCCGGAGGAGCAGGCGCTGCGCGACCGGCTCGGCGAGCACGCGACGTTCTTGGGGTGGTTGGACGGCGACGCGCTGGCGGGGGCCTACGCCAGCGCCGACGTCTTCCTGTTCCCCAGCCGCACCGACACGTTCGGGCAGGTCCTGCTCGAGGCCCAGGCCAGCGGGCTGCCCGTCGTGGCGGTGGCCGAGGGCGGGCCGTGCTCGATCGTCCAGGACGGCGTGACCGGCCTGCTGCGACCGGCCGACGCGGGCGCGCTGGCCGAGGCGGTCGTGGGGCTGGCCGGCGATCCGGGCGCGCGCGAGC
>JAOPZP010000449.1 GCA_025964055.1 Conexibacter sp. | reverse complement strand
TTCGGCGGCTGAGCGGCGGCCGGCCCGCCGGCGGCGCTACGCCGCCGCCGGCACGCGCTTGCGCGGTGCGCGGGGCTTCTTGGGCGGCTTGGCCGCCTTGGGCGTCACGAGGCCGCGCAGGAACTCGCCGGTGTGGGAGTCGGGCGTGCCGGCGACCTCCTCGGGCGTCCCCACGGCGACCACGTAGCCGCCCTCCTCGCCGCCCTCGGGGCCCATGTCGATGAGCCGGTCGGCCGTCTTGATGACGTCGAGGTTGTGCTCGATCACGACGATCGAGTTGCCGGACTCGACCAGCCGGTGCAGGACCTCGAGCAGCCGCTGGACGTCGGCGAAGTGCAGGCCGGTCGTCGGCTCGTCGAGGATGTACAGCGTCCGCCCGGTGGCGATCTTCGAGAGCTCCGTCGCCAGCTTGATGCGCTGCGCCTCGCCGCCCGACAGCGTCGTGGCGGGCTGGCCGAGCCGGATGTAGCCGAGCCCAACGTCGCGCAGCGTCTCCAGGCGGCGGTGGATCTTCGGGATGTGCTGGAAGAACTCGACGGCCTCCTCGACCGGCATGTCGAGCACGTCGGCGATCGTCTTGCCCTTGAAGCGCACCTCGAGCGTCTCGCGGTTGTACCGCTTGCCGTGGCACTGCTCGCACGGGACGTAGACGTCGGGCAGGAAGTGCATCTCGATCTTGATCTGGCCGTCACCGCGGCAGACCTCGCAGCGGCCGCCCTTGACGTTGAACGAGAACCGGCCCGGCTTGTAGCCGCGCGTCCGGGCCTCCTGCGTCTTGGAGAACAGGTCGCGGATGACGTCGAACAGGCCCGTGTAGGTCGCCGGGTTCGAGCGCGGCGTCCGGCCGATCGGCGACTGGTCGATCTGGATGATCTTGTCGACCTGGTCGAGGCCGAGCACCGCGGTGTGGGCGCCCGGCCGCTGGCGCGCGCGGTGCAGCTTGTTGGCCACCGCCTTGAAGAGCACCTCGTTGACCAGCGTCGACTTGCCGGAGCCCGAGACGCCGGTGACGCACGTCATGACCCCCAGCGGCACCTTGACGTCGACCTTCTTGAGGTTGTGCTGGTGCGCCCCGCGGATCTCGATGTAGCCCGACGGCGTACGTCGTTTGGACGGCACCTCGATCGTCCGCGTGCCCGCCAGGAACTGGCCGGTCAACGACGACTTGACCTTCATGACCTGCTTGGCCGTGCCCTGCGCGACGATCTTGCCGCCGTGCTCGCCGGCGCCCGGCCCCATGTCGATGAGGTGGTCGGCCGCGTGCATCGTCTGCTCGTCGTGCTCGACCACGAGCACCGTGTTGCCGAGGTCGCGCAGGCGCTCCAGCGTCCCGATCAGCTTGGTGTTGTCGCGCTGGTGCAGGCCGATCGAGGGCTCGTCGAGCACGTACAGCACCCCGACCAGCGCCGACCCGATCTGCGTCGCCAGCCGGATGCGCTGCGCCTCGCCGCCCGAGAGCGTCGCCGCCGCGCGGTCCATCGACAGGTAGCCGATCCCGACGTTCTCCAGGAACTGCAGGCGCTCGCGGATCTCGCGGAAGATCAGCCGCGCGATGTGGCGCTCGGTCTCGGTCAGGTCGACCTCGTCCAGCCAGGCCATCGCGCGCCGCACCGAGAACGCGCTGAACTCGTGCAGCGCCATGCCGCCGACCAGCACCGCCCGCGACTCGGGTCGCAGCCGCGCGCCCTTGCACACCGGGCACGGCACGAGCGACATGTACTCCTCGATCTTCTCGCGGACCGACTCGGAATCGGTCTCGCGATAGCGGCGCTCGAGGTTGGAGATGATCCCCTCGAACCGCGTCGAGTACGCCCGCCGCCGCCCGTAGCGGTTGCGGTAGGAGATGTCGATCCGGTCGCCGTTGGTGCCGTGCAGGAACAGGTCCTGCTGCTTGGCCGGGAGTTGCCCCCAGGGCGTCTCCATGTCCACGTCGTACTTCTCGGCGATCGCCTCGGTGATCTGCTCGTAGTAGTTGGACGCGGAGTTGGCCCACGGCGCGATCGCGCCCTCGCCCAGCGACAGCGACGGGTCCGGGACGACCATCAGCGGGTCGATCTCCATCTGGGATCCGAGGCCGGTGCAGCGCTCGCACGCGCCGTGCGGCGAGTTGAAGGAGAAGATGCGCGGCTCGAGCTCCGGGATCACCGGACCGTGATCGGGGCAGGCGAACTTCTCGCTGTACAGCGTGAGGACGCCGTCGCCCTCCTTGGGCACGGTCTCGATCTCGACCATGCCGTCGGCCAGCGCCACCGCCGTCTCGATCGAGTCGGCCAGCCGCTTGCGCACCTCGGGGCGCATGACCAGCCGGTCCACGACGACCGAGATGTCGTGCTTGAACTTCTTGTCGAGGACGATCTCCTCGTCGAGCATCCGCAGCTCGCCGTCGACCTTGGCCCGCTGGAACCCCTCCGACAGCAGCCCCTTGAACGCCTTGCCGTACTCGCCCTTGCGGCCGCGCACGACCGGCGCGAGCACCATGAAGCGCTCGCCCTCCGGGTACTCCATGACCTGGTCGATGATCTGCTCGGCCGACTGCCCCTGGACGGGCTTGCCGCAGATGTGGCAGTGCGGATGGCCGATGCGCGACCACAGCAGGCGCAGGTAGTCGTAGATCTCGGTGACCGTGCCGACCGTCGACCGCGGGTTGCGCGACGTGGTCTTCTGGTCGATCGAGATGGCCGGCGACAGCCCCTCGATCGAGTCGACGTCGGGCTTGTCCATCTGCCCGAGGAACTGCCGCGCGTAGGCCGACAGCGACTCGACGTACCGCCGCTGCCCCTCGGCGTAGATCGTGTCGAAGGCCAGCGACGACTTGCCCGATCCCGACAGGCCCGTGATGACCGTCAGGGCATCTCGCGGCAGGGTGACGTCGACGCCCTTGAGGTTGTGCTCACGGGCGCCGGAGACGACGATGGAGTTCTTCGGCGGCACGATTGCATCGAGTGTAGCCAGGCGAACAGACGTTCCCAAGTTGCGCGGACCGACGCGCCGAAAACCCCTGGATCAGGCGGTGCGGCCGGCCTTGACGACCGCGCGGAACGCGCCCAGGGACGGCTTGTCGCGGAAGCCGCCGCCCGGCGCCACCGCGCGCAGTCCGGAGTAGTCGAACGAGTTCGGCGAGCCGTTGTCGACCGTCGCCCACGTGTACCAGAACACCCGCGCCAGCCGGAGCTTGAGGCGGTCTCGCAGCAGCAGCCGGTAGATCTCGCGCAGGCGGTCGGCCTGCCCGGCCTCGGTCGTCTCCCAGTTCTGCGTCAGCGGCGTCTTCTTGCCCTTCGCCGAGGACCAGGTCAGCTCGGTCAGCCAGAGCGGGACGCGCGTGTACCCGCGACGGTCGAGCGCCTCGCGGTTGAGGCGCACGATCTTCAGCGCGTTGGACGGCCGCCCCGAGAACGGATGGGCGCCCGCGGCGTCGAAGCGCAGCTTCGGGCCGGGCACGCTCAGGAGCTTGGCCAGGTCGCGCCAGGAGAAGTTGGCCATCGACGCCATCAGCACCGTCGCGCCCGGATCGGCGCCCTTGACCGCCGGGTAGGCGGCGCGCAGCAGCGCCGCGTACGGCTTGGCGAACGGCTGCGCGTTGAAGTAGTTCTTCAGGTTGGGCTCGTTCCAGATCTCCCACGCGCGCACCGGGTGGCGCGGGACCTCGGGATGCTCGGTCCAGAGCGAGCCCGACGGGCCGTAGCGAGCGACGAGCGCCCGCAGGTAGGCCGCGTAGTCGGCGTTGCGAGCGGGCGGGACGAACGGGTCGGCCGAGCCGCCGTTGGCCCACGCGGGCGCCCGCACGGCGAGACCCAGGACGTCGATGCCCTGCCGGGCGGCGGCGAGCACCTTGCGGTCGGTGGCGGTCCAGTCGAACTGCCCCTGCCGGGGCTCGACGAGGTCCCACGCCAGCTCGACGCGCCAGGACTGCACGCCGGCCGCCTTCATGTCGGCCGCCTGGGCGTCCAGGTTCAGCGCCGGGTCGTCCAGCGGCCCGTTCACCATGACGCCGAAGAACCCCTTCGGCGTCGCCGCGTGGGCCGGCGCGACCGCGGGCGCCAGCAGCGCCACGGCCGCCAGCACCAGGAACACGCAGAGTCGGAGCATCACGGCTCCGAACGCACCCGCGCCCGCAGAGTTGCGGGCGCCGGTCAGGACTCGACCGTCGCGTAGACCTCGTCCAGCAGGCCGGCGCGGTCGGGCAGATCGAAGTTGTCGGCCAGGTAGCGATCGGTGTCGTCGCGGGACGTGCCGTTCAGCGCCATGTTGAGCGCCACCAGCCGCGCGCCCTCGACGTCGGCGCTGCCGGCCGCCGGCGGCGGGACCGATGCGGCGGGCTCGGGCGGGGCCTCGGCGGGCTCGGCGACCGACGGCTCCTCGGCGAGCGGGGCTTCCTCGTCCTCGACGGCCGCCAGCAGCGGCTCGGTCTGGGGCTCGGGCTCCGGCTCCGGCTCCGGCGCGTCGGCCACGATGGCCAGCGGCACGGACTCGACCACGCGCGGGCCGGCGGCGGGCCGGTCGCGCCCGGCGGCGTCGTACAGGTCGGCCATGCCGCCCTCGAGCAGCGACAGGTCGGCGGTCAGGCGATTCGCGCCGGTGCGCAGGCTCTCGACCAGCCCGGAGAGCTCGGACTCCATGGCGTCGACGCGCTGCAGCATCTGCGTCGTGGACTGGCGCACCTTGCCGACATGCTCCTGGCTCTGGCCCACCGCCTCGTCCCGTGTCTGGCGGGCGTCGGCCTCGGCCTCCTCGCGGATGCGCTGGGCCTCCTCCTGCGCGTTCTGCTCGATCGCGGCGGCGCTGGACTCGGCGGCCTCGACGATCGCGCGGACCTGCTCGGAGGCCGCCTGGGCGATCGAAGCGGGGCTCGACTTGGCCGACCCGCCGGCACCGCCGGCGGCCGCGCGCCGGCGCAGCTGCTCGACCTCCTCGGCGACGCGCGCCAGGTGGGCGTCGACCGCCTCCGGCTCATAGCCTCGCCGTCCGATGGGGAAGTCGCGCTTCTCGATGGTCTGACGATCCAGGGCCATGCAGCGAACCCTAGCGATCAGACCGGCAGCCTGAGCCCCTCGGCGCCGCGCTGCACGAGGCCGTCGCGCACCAGGCCCTCGATGGCTCGTTCCAGCCGCTGGAGCTCGATGCCCTCGGGCAACTCCGTGCCCGCCGCCAGGGCCTCGACCACCCGTCCACGGACCCAGCGATTGGAGTCCTCGAAGCGCTCGCGCCGGACCCCGTCGCCCGCCCGGCCGCGGGGCGCGACCTCGACCACCCCCGCCGACGGGCAGAGACCCGCCACCGGGCACGCGTCGCACGCCGCCTCCCGCGCGCGGCACACGATCGCCCCGAGCTCCATCATCGCCTGGCCCACCTCGGGCGGCGTGTGCGCGGGGCTCCACCCCGTCCGCTCCAGCACGCGCCGGACGTTGGTGTCGACCGGCAGCTCGTCGCGCCCGAAGGCGAACGCGCCCACCGCGGCGGCGGTGTAGGGGCCGATGCCGGGCAGCCCGCGCAGGTCGTCGGGCCAGCCGTCGCGGGCGACGACCGCGCACGCCTCCCGCAGCCGCAGCGCCCGGCGGTTGTAGCCCAGCCCGACCCATTCGGCGAGCACGTCGGCGACGGGCGCCACGGCCAGCGCCGCGACCGTCGGCCAGCGCTCCAGCCAGGCGAGGTACCGCTGGACGACCCGCGCCACCTGCGTCTGCTGCAGCATCACCTCGCTGACGAGGATCGCGTAGGGATCGCGGGTCCGCCGCCACGGCAGATCCCGCGCCTCGCGCCCGTACCACTCCAGCAGCGGCTCGGCGAGCATCGGCCGGGACGCTACACGCGCTCTACGCCGGCGCCTCCATGTCGGTCAGCGAGCTCACCGACGCCGGCGCTACCGGTCTTACGCCGGCGCCTCCATGTCGGTGAGCTGCCTGAGGTCGCGCCGCAGCTCGCGGATCTCGTCGCGCAGCCGGGCGGCGTACTCGAAGCGCAGGTCCTCGGCGGCCTCGAGCATCTCCTTCTCCAGCTCGATGATCGTCTTGTCGAGCTCGTCGGAGGTCAGCGACTCCGCCTTGGCCTTCTTGCGATCGGTGCGGCGCCGGCCCTTGGGCGTCTTGGTCTCGCCCTGCAGGAACTCCGACATGTCGCTGATGCCCTTGACGATCGAGGCGGCGGTGATGCCGTTGTCCTCGTTGT